>NZ_LNDC01000099.1 GCF_001870905.1 Geitlerinema sp. PCC 9228 | reverse complement strand
GTAATGGTGCTGCAAATATTTTAAGAAAAGTAAGTATGACGCTGGGCATTGACCTCAGCCGAGTGTGTAGGGGCGCTTTGACTCGTCCCACCCGGATGAACTTCTGGGTGCCAGTCCAAAAGAAAAGCGTAGCGATGCGGCTTCAGCCCATCACGTAGTATCAGTATCCTTTGGGAATCCCCTACTCTTTCGAGAGGGGAGCAGTCAAACAGAAAGAACAGGCCAGCATTTCGTTGACCTGCCTGCTAAAAGTTTCCCGTACGGTGGTGCTGAAAACCAGCATGAAAACTGCCTTTTTGAGGCATCTGGGAAAGCAGCCGCAAATAAAAAGTAGGAAATTGGCTGCTTCCCCAAATTGGGTTGGGTTGTCGCTTCAAACCAGCCTAGGCGTTTTCCGCCTCGCCTTCGCCTTCTTGAGCGTCTTCTCCTTTTCCTTCCCCAAGCACAAAACGAGAGAAACGGCGAATTTGAATGTTTTCTCCCAACTTACCAACGGTTTGCTTAACCAGTTCTTCGACGGTAACCCCTTGGTCGCGAATGTACGGCTGATCCATCAGAGCCAAGTCTTTTAACCGCTTGTCAATCCTGCCTTGGACAATTTTTTCGCGAATGTTTTCGGGTTTGTTGGCTAGGTCTTCGCGACCCATTTCCACTTGTTTTTCTTTATCAATGACAGATTGGGGAATTTCATCTCTGCTGACATATTCCACGTTAGGACAAGCAGCAATTTGCATGGCAATATCGTGGACGAGTTCTTTAAAATCGTCATTGCGAGCCACAAAGTCGGTTTCGCAGTTGACTTCTACCAAAACTCCCAATCTGCCACCAGCGTGGATGTAGCTGTCTACCATGCCTTCTGCTGCGAGACGACCGGCTTTTTTCTCCGCCGAGGTAATTCCTTTCTGGCGTAGCCACTCCTTGGCTTTTTCCATGTCGCCATCGCTTTCTTGGAGCGCTTTTTTGCAATCCATCATGCCAGCGCCGGTGCTTTCGCGCAGTTCTTTAACCAGTTTTGCAGATATATCCGCCATGATTTCCCAGGTCCTACTCTACTACTACGAATCGTTGTTAGAATTGAGCGCTTCAAGTTTAACGAAAATTGAACTCAAGAGTCGATATCAACAGGATCGATATGGTTGAGAAAGGAATAGCCGTGACTACTCCCCGCGCTAAAACGACAGGAATTCCCTGGAGGGAGTTTCAGCACTTCCGAATCGGATGGACATGCGGTAGATCCCATCACCTCAGACGCTTAGGTGAAGTCAATACGCCTGTTGCCGGGGTGCTTTGCATCCCGGTTACGTTTGCTTTTCTGCCGATATTCCACCGAGCCTTTGCATCAGCATTGACTTCAGTTCCATCGGCTGAACGGGACAAGCCACGCTTCACACGCTTACCAGATGGTTTCCATCCCCCGGATTTTTTACCGAATACGGGAATCACATCCAAGTCTAGCGCTGCAACCTTTGACGTATAACTGTCTTCCTGTTCGATAAAAATAATACCGTATTGCTCCGCAAGCTGTTGGATGCGCTTTTTCAGCCTTGAAGATGGGACGAAGACCAACTTTTGGTTGGTTTTGCGACCCATTTCAGACCGTTGCTTTTGGCTTTGATTCCAGCCCAAGACAATGGTGCCAATGCCAGGTTCCAGGCAATGCTCGTTCGCAATCCGAGTGGCTTGGTTGACGGCCTCCCGCATCTGATGATTTCGCTTGCCCGTGATTCGGTCTAGCGGGTTGCACCAGAAGTATTTATCTTTGCCTTCTTTGATGTTGGCAACTCGCTTGTTGTACCACTGATTCAGCGATTTCAGATGCTTGCCATCCACAAGGAAGCTGGTCCCCTCAGTCGTGGTGCAGGTCAACCAGTTGTTTAAGCCTGGGTCAATAGATAGGGCTTTGTCTGGAGCGAAATCAACCGGCTCAACCGGCTTTCCTTTACCGATCCAGACTACATCGAAGTACCCAGCCCTAGGGACAATCTGCAACTTTTGAACCTGGTTCCAGTCAAGATGGGTCGGGAATGGCAGGAAGACTTCAGACAGGTTGAACCAAGTCTTGCAAGCTTTCCCCATGGGAACCTTGACTACCCCATCTACTAGCTTCAGCCAACGCTGGGGATAGCCGATTTGAAACCGACTATCAGAGGTTCGATATTGGGGTGGCTTTGGCTTTTCTGGTAATTCACCCTTACGCCACGGCTTCAGCAGCTCCTTGAAACTCTTAAACGCTTTGCCCACCGAAATGCAAGTTGGTTGAGCCGCACTGGTATAGAGCGCCTTCATGTGGGAATTGAGCTTCATTTGGCTGGACAACCAGGAACCATTGAAGAATTTCCCCGCCTTGAAGTCAAGCTGCCGAGCCAGATAGAGAGTGCAGTTGTAGAGCTTATTGGATTCTCTACACAGATACTCCAGTGCTGCCGACAGTTTCTTGTCTTTAGGCGCTCGATTGACTTGTGCTGCAAATTTTACTCATACAGTTATGGTGGCATAATGCCAGTACATTGATACGTTTGGAAGCCCTGTCGCTTTAGCGCCGGGAGGAAAAACGAACGGCAACTTTAGTCGCTTTCCCCACGTCCACCGATAGCGAAAAGAGGTACAGTTTCCGCTCTTTCGGTTACTCTGTACGGCGTTATGTTTTTCTTGCCAATGTTTTTAGGGTTTGTGGGGGGAACGGTACTGCTTTCCCCCTGATAGGGCAGTTTAACCGTTAACGGCAGAGCGACAAACACCAAAAGCATTTGTAGGTGCCATGACCTGAAAACGTAGTCAATTAGTGAAGACTTAGGTTGCTCAGCTACCTGAAGCTGGAGGCATGAAGCTCCCGTGCTTCAGCCGGGGGGTGCTAACTTTCTTGGTCTTGGTCTTCGTCAGAGTCGGACCCGGTGGCAGCAACACCGGCTTCGGCGAACTCTTCTTCTTCTTCGTCGTCGTATTCTTCCTCGTATTCGTCGTATTCATCGAGGACATCCTCGTTAAATTCTTCCGACTCGCTAGGCTGACCGTGACGACCTTCGTAAATGGCATCGGCGAGTTTGCCGAGGATGAGTTTGATGGAACGAATGGCATCGTCGTTGCCGGGAATGGGAATATCCACGGCTGATGGGTCGCAGTTGGTGTCTAGCAAGGATAGAATGGGGATACCGAGTTTTTGGCACTCGGAGACGGCGTTGTACTCCCGACGAACGTCTACGATGATGGCAATGTCGGGAACTTTGCGCATGCTGCGGATACCGCCCAAGTATTTTTGCAGTTTTTCTAATTCCCGCCGCAGGGTGGCTGCTTCTTTTTTGGGTCGTAGGGATAAGGCACCGGTTTCTTCGAGGCGTTCCAGTTCTTTTAAACGCTCTACCCGGGTTTTAATGGTGGCCCAGTTGGTGAGCATGCCTCCCAACCAGCGTTGGTTGACGTAGTAGCCGCCGCAACGTTGGGATTCTTGTTGGATGATGCCGGCGGCTTGGCGTTTGGTACCAACGAAGAGGAATTTTTTGCCTTTTTCAGCGGAGTTACGTACGTATTCGTAGGCTTCTTCCATCAAGGCCGCGGTTTGCACCAGGTCAATGATGTGAATGCCGTTGCGGACGGTGAAAATATAGGGTTTCATTTTGGGGTTCCACCGGCGCGCTTGGTGCCCAAAGTGAACCCCAGCTTCGAGAAGTTCGGGAAGAGATACAACTGCCATAAGTTTTGCTCCTTTCGGGTTCATCCTCCACCCAGGGAGATTTCCACAACATTTGCCGATAGGGAAAACACCCGAAATCCTGGATGTGCGGATTTGACAACCTTTCTAATTTATCACAAGCTGCGGGCTTTTTGGAAGGGGGATTGGGTGGTTGTGGGAGAAATTTTGATGGCTTGGGCGATGGCAAAAATTGTCTGAGTCAGAAGGAGGGAGAAGGGCAACGATGGTGCGATCGCAGATTTTTTATAGAATTTCTAAAAAATAATGAATGATTGCCTGGAATTTTCTAATTTCTCTGATAGATTGATTTCGCCAATCCCCTATGCAAAAGGGTCCCGATGCTCGCTGGAAAAAATATTGGAGAAATAGTAGAACCCCCCAACAGGGGGGCTTTGCAATTCATATCTGGCAGCAATTGGTGAAAATGGCACCACCTTGGTCTATTGGCTTTCCACTGTTTGACCGGATGCCGTTGTTTGCAGTTCGCTTGGTGAGGTGGCTCGCACCGCGCGAAACATGCCAAAGCGGCAAAGACCAGCACCAAAGGCCAGCCGCATTAACAGCATAGTCGGTACTTCCCGTACGGATTTCATAAAGCCAGTGAGACCGTAACGCATCCATCCTTGAGGACGAACCACCCCTTGCCAAATGGAGTCGATCCAGGAAGGAAGGGTTGGTTCGGTCCAATCATCCGTTCTTACTTGACCTTCTACCAATCCTGTAGATACCAACAGTTCGGAAAAACTTTCAATACTGGAAAAGGCGGGATGGGACCATTGGTCGAGCAGTTGCCGCATAACCGGTTTTTCCCAAAAATTGAGGGGTTTTTCTCGGTCGTCCCTTTGATTCCAGTCAGCCACTACGAGAATACCGCCTGGTTTTAACACCCGCAGTAATTCGTTTGCAAAAGCTTTTTTGTCGGGAATATGAGGTCCGGTTTCGATGGACCAGACCACGTCAAAACTAGCATCGGGAAAAGATAGAGACATGGCATCGTTGACCAAGAATTTGGCCGCCAGGTCTTCGGGGGTAAGTTCTTGAGCGCGCCTCACTTGCTGGGGACTAATGGTTACACCTGTGACGGAAAAACCATATTCCCGGGCCAAAAGGCGGCTGCTCCCCCCAATGCCACATCCCACATCTAAAACTGTGGTTCCTGGGGGAAGTTGGTCCAATCCTCCCCAATGAGCCATTTCTCGAACAAAATCGGCTTTGGCTTCTAGAAAATCTTTTTTCTGGGGGGGCGAACCGTAGTATCCTAAATGGATATGTTCGCCCCAATAAAATTCCAAAATGCCATCTTGCGTCCATTGGTCGTAGGAGTTGGCAACGGACTCGGGAGATTTAAAGGGACGGGCGCTGGCTAGATAAATGGCAATACCAATGGCTAGCACCACGAGCACAATGCCCAGAGCTAGAACGAAGAAATTCACGATGGAATACCTGTTTCTCTGCAAACCATATCACTGACAATCTTAGTAGCGATCGCTTTGGTTTGCACGGTTCCCCAGAACAAAAAACATCCCAATTCCGCCACAGAAGGGAAACAGAAAGCAGATATAAAAAAAGGGCGATCGCGATCGCCCCAAGCTTCAAACAACAGCGAGTTACTCAAGAATTACGACTGCAAGCTCACCGTATACTGTTCCTTCTCCGGTACTTCCGTGTACTCAGCCACAATTTGACGGAACTCTTCGCCATCGATGGTTTCCTTCTCAATCAACAGGTCCACCAAGCGATCGACAGCGGCCCGATTTTCCCGAATCAAGCGACGGGCTTCTTCGTGGCAGTGTTCCACAATTGCGCGTACCTGCGCATCCACGCGAGAAGCAATTTCCTCAGAATACTTAGAACGGGACATCAAATCGCGTCCTAAGAACACCTCATCCGATTGCGACTCCAGCGACAGCGGACCCAAATCCGACATGCCAAAGCGGGTCACCATTTGCCGTGCCATCGCCGTCAGCTGCTGCAAGTCGCCACCGGCACCAGTGGTTACTTCTGCGTGTCCGAACACCACCTCTTCGGCAGCGCGACCGCCCAAAGCACCCATAATCCGGTCCATCAATTGGGCGCGGGAAACCAGGGTTTGTTCTTCCCCTGGCATAAACCAAGTCAAGCCACGTGCTTGCCCCCGGGGCACCAAGGTCACCTTCTGCACTGGGTCGTGGTGGGGACGCAGGGTACCAATCAAAGCGTGACCGACTTCGTGGTAGGCAATGAGGCGTTTGGTCTTGCCATCCACCAGCGGTGTCCCTTCCATACCGGCAACCACCCGGTCGATGGCATCGTTGATTTCCGCCATGGTCATGGCATCTTTGCGGCGACGGGCCGTGAGAATAGCTGCCTCGTTCAATAGGTTGGCCAAATCGGCACCCGTGAACCCAGGGGTCCGTCGGGCAATGCCTTCCAAGTCCACCTCTGGTGCCAGTTTCTTGTTGCGCGCGTGTACGCTGAGAATGGAAAGGCGACCTTTGAGGTCTGGGGCATCCACGCTGATTTGTCGGTCGAAACGTCCGGGACGCAGAATCGCCGGGTCAAGAACGTCGGGACGGTTGGTGGCAGCGATGATGATAATGCCGGCGTTGCCCTCAAAACCATCCATTTCCGTGAGCAACTGGTTGAGGGTTTGTTCCCGTTCGTCGTTGCCACCGCCAATGCCAGCCCCCCGTTGGCGACCCACTGCGTCAATTTCGTCGATGAAGATGATACAAGGGGCGTTTTCTTTGGCTTTCTTGAACAGGTCGCGTACCCGGGAAGCACCGACCCCAACGAACATTTCTACGAATTCGGAACCGGAGATGCTAAAGAAAGGCACGCCAGCTTCCCCGGCAATGGCCTTAGCAAGCATGGTTTTCCCGGTTCCCGGCGGACCGATGAGCAAAACACCTTTGGGAATTTTGGCACCGACAGCGGTGAACCGTTCTGGTTTTTTCAAGAAGCTGACCACTTCTTGCAGTTCTTCCTTGGCTTCGTCAACGCCGGCTACGTCTTCAAAAACAACGCCAGTTTTGGCTTCCATTTGAAAACGAGCTTTGGATTTGCCGAAGTTCATGGCTTGTCCGGGACCGCCACCGACGTTGTTGGATCGGCGAAATAGGAAGAACAATCCCGCAATTAACAAGATGGGGAAAATTAAGTTCCCCAAAATGCCCCAAATGGCACCGTCGTTGCTGGGAGGATGTACGTCAAAGCTGACCTGTTCTTCCCGCAGTTTGGAAACCAGTTCTGGGGTGTTGCCGGGAAGATCTACCCGCAACCGCTGCATGCGATTGTCTAGATCGGGGTCCATTGCTTCAACGACGGCTGTACGACCGCCATCATAAATTTCTACGTTGGTTACCCGACCGGCATCGAGGTAGTCAAGGAAACGACCGTAGCTCAGTTGGCTGCTAGCGGTGTTTCTGCCGGAGTCGCCGACTGCGCCGGGGAAAGCGCCTTGCCACAGGAAGAATCCCACGACTAGCAGGGGCAACGTCCAAAGTAGAATAACTCTCCAAGAAAATTTCATACTATATCCTCTAGCTGAAAGAGCAAAACCTCTCTATCCATACAATGATTTCAGTAGGTGGGAGGCTGGGAAAACCCGGTTTGGTGGTTGTTCGGCGAACAACTGGAAAATCCCTAGCTTGGTGATTTTTACCGGTTTTTTTGGGTCCATCGGCGTTGCTAGCGCCAATTTTTTATCAGATTCTTAATTAAATTTAACGTAATTTTTCCACCAACAGCAACTTTCTCCCGAAAAGGGCTTCTCTAGCGTTCTAAAAGCAAGGTGACGGGTCCGTCATTGGCGATCGCGACTTCCATGGTGGCACCAAATTCCCCAGTTTCTACCCGCAAACCGCTGGCACGCAGTTTCTTGACAAATTCGTAGTAATGTGCTAAAGCCCGATCGGGTGCGGCTGAGGCATCAAAGGAAGGTCGGCGACCTTTGCGACAGTCTCCGTACAGGGTGAACTGACTGACCGCCAAAATATCGCCGCCGATGTCTTGCACCGAATACTGCCATAATTTGCCGGCTTCGTCGGGAAACACGCGCAGTTGCAAGCATTTACGTGCCATCCAATCGATTTGTTCTTCGGTATCGTTTTGGGAAATCCCCACCAGCAAGTTAAGACCCCGGCCAATTTTGCCAATGACCTTGCCGTTGACCGTTACCTCCGAAGCTGTGACCCGTTGCAAAAGTACGCGCATGTTTGGCTAGCTTACTGGGTTAGACACTCGTTGAGCTGCGATCGCAGTTTTTCGCTATCTAAATTTTGACCAATAAGAACCAGTTGGTTTTTCGGTTCGGTTTTCCACTCGTCATCGTCAATAGCAAAGCGTTTGCCACTCAAATGGAAAATATGGCGTTGAGAGCTTTCTTTGAACCAGAGAATCCCTTTGGCGCGGAAAATTGTAGATGGCAGTTGGTTGTCCAGAAAATATTGAAATTTCCGCAGATCGAACGGTTGTTTACTTTCAAAAGAAAGAGAACTGAACCCATCCACCTCTAAATGATTTTGATGGTCGTGGTGGTCGTGGTGGTGGTGGTCGTGGTGGTGGTCGTGGTGGTGGTCGTGGTGGTGGTCGTGGTGGTGGTCGTGGTGGTGGTCGTGGTCGCTATCTTTAAAATAGCGATCGGATTCAAACAAACCCACGCTGAGAATCAAAGGCAAGGGAACTTGCGATCGCACCGTACGCAGAATCCGAGCATCGGATTTAATATCGCGAATTTTGCTCTCCAGCAAATCCACATCAGCTTCGTCCACCAAATCGGTCTTGTTCAGCAGAATAATATCCCCGTAGGCAATTTGGCTGTAAGCCGTTTGACTGTTAAACAAATCCACACTGTAGTTTTCGCAATCCACCAGGGTAATAATCGAATCCAAGCGGGTCATATCCCGCAGTTCCGTCCCCAAAAAGGTCATAGCTACTGGCAACGGGTCAGCCAATCCCGTGGTTTCCACCACCAGGTAATCCACATTTTCCGGACGTTCCAAAACTTGGTAGACCGCATCCATCAAATCATTGTTGATGGTGCAGCAAATGCAGCCATTGCTCAAGGCCACCATATTGTCTTCGGTACTGACAATCAAATCGTTGTCAATCCCGATTTCGCCAAATTCGTTGACCAATACAGCAGTTTTCAATCCCTGCTGGTTGGTCAAAATGTGATTGAGCAAAGTGGTTTTGCCACTGCCCAGGAACCCGGTAATAATGGTAACGGGCAATCCATGTTTGGGAGCATCAACCCCTTGCGATTGGTCGGATGGAACCGGTGCGGTAGGCATAAAAAAATCGAAAAACTTTCTAAAAAACGAACTGTATGGGTAGCATTGTCTATTGTATCGAATCGTATTTTGTATGGGGGTCAAATTCCATGACGCACCTGTTTATATTTATAAATACAGATGCGATCGCGACCTAAATTCTTAGCTTCGTACAAGGCGCGGTCGGAACGGTTCACCAATTCCGTACCATCAACATACACCAGCGGACCGGTGGTGGCGATGCCAAAGCTGAGGGTGATATGAGCAGCAATAGCAGAACTTCGGTGTTCGATGTGACGTTGGTAAATCTGCTGGCGAATGGTTTCAGCCACTCGAACCGCCCCTTGATTGTCAGTCTCCGGTAAAATAATGGCAAATTCTTCGCCGCCATAGCGCGCCACAATATCGGTAGACCGTTTGAGAACTTTCTGGATGATGGCCGCTACCTCTTGCAGGCAGCTATCCCCCTGGGGGTGACCGTAGGTATCGTTGTAGGATTTAAAAAAGTCAATATCGCACAAAATTAACGATAGAGGCAACTCTTGTTGTTGGCAGCGCCAGCATTCGTGGTGCAAATATTCATCAAACCGGCGGCGATTGGCAATCTTGGTCAACGAATCTATGGCAGCCAAATGTTGCAGTTCGGTATTGGTGGCTTGCAGTTGCTGGTACAGTTGCGATTGTTGGATGGCAATCCCGGCTTGGGTAGCAATTTGACGCAACCATTCTTTTTCCCATGCTTGCCAGTGGCGGACAAAACGGCATTGATGGACAATCAGCAATCCCCATAAGGTAGTCTCTTGGGGGTCGGTGGCGTTGGTGGTGACATGCGGTTGCCAGCGTTGAATGGGGATAACGAGTGCCGACTGCGCGCCAATACTTTCCATAAACTCCACAAAACAAGGGGAAAACGGACCTTGGGTGATGTCATCAATGGTACCGATTTCCCCTCGTTGGTATTTTTGGTAGCAACTTTCGGGAAAACAAGCTGGCGAAAAACTTCTGTGCAAAAGCGAAGCAATCTCGGGATGGGTGGCTTCGGCGACGATGGTTCCGGAACGATTTTCATGCAAGCAGTACACCAAAACGCGATCGCTTTGCAAAATAGAACGCACGTCAGTAACGGTAGTATCTAAAATATCTTCTAGGTAGAGAGAGCGATAGATTTTTTGCGCGATCGCTTTGCTCAAACGTTCCCGTTCCGCTTGTAGTTGTAAGGTTTGATGGACCTGGTAGCGGTCTTCTTCTACCCCCAATGCCGAAGCAACGATGCTGAGCAAATCCAAATCTTCGTTGGAGAAGTCGCGATGGTTTTGATAGAACAAACACAAACAACCTACATTTTTTCCTTGGTAGCGAACCGCACACCCCATGTAGGTTTGGAAACGCTGGGAAAGCTGGGACTGACATTCCATTGCGTTTAGGTCTTCCCCATGACCGATGAAAGTTTGTTGGCTTTGGTTCTGTTCTAGCAATTGCCTGCCTATGGGACAATCAGAACAAGGAAAAACTGGTTCGCTGCCGTCGCTGGTCCACTGTCCAAAATTAATGATTCGATCGTTTTCTAGGTGATTGTACAAAACCAAATGCGCCTGGAGCAGTTCCCCAACTACTCTCACCAGCGTGTTGATATTATCGAGGTGGTTGCTATCAAATTCCAGGAAACAGTGATTGATTTGTCGCAAGCGTTTTTCCACTTGTCGCTGTTGGCTGATGTCCATATAAGCAACTGCTACGCCATAACCGGGTAGCGGCAGGGGAGCAGCTTTGACTTGCAACCAGCGAGTTTCGCCGTTGGCGTGGCGTAGTCCCAAACAGCTTTGAGAAACCGTACGGTTTTCCCGCAATGCGATCGCCCAAGGAGACGAGTTTTTGTCCAAAGGCGTGCCATCAACATACATGGCTTTCCATGTCGTCTCTTGATAGTTACTATCATTGTGTTCCGAGCGAGATACGCCGAAAATTTTTTCGGAAGCAGTATTAGCTTCTATAAGCTTTCCGGTATTATCGAGAATAGAAACACCTACGGGTAAAATTTCAAATAGGGTTTGGTATTTTTGCTGGCTTTCTCGCAAAGCCTGTTCCGCCCGCACGCGATCGCAAATATCTTGAGCAACAGCGATAATTTCATGGGTTTGATTATCATTTTGTACAAACGGCGAAATGTGAATCAGAAAATACCGCCCTTCATATTCTAGTTCGATTGTTTGCGAACCACCGGCCAATGCTTGTTGGAAAGCGGGTAGCAAAACCTGGCAAGTCTGGGGAGGTAAAAATTCCTCTGGTCTTTTTCCCACAATGACATCTCCGGCAAATCCCAACTCTTCCGCTGCTTGGCCTTCGTTCAAGGTATAGCACATTTGGCTATCCAAAACCGACACTACGCCGTTGGGAAACATTTTAGCCAGGGAACGGTATTTGTGTTCGCTTTGGCGCAACGTGGCTTCCGTATGCTTGCGTTCAGTAATATCGGCAAAAGTGCCTAAAATGCCAATGACATTGCCTGCCTCGTCGTGTAGGGGAATTTTGCTGGTATCGAACCATCCCTGGGTATTGTCGGAACGCCGCCCTTGTTCTTCAATGTGGTACTGGGGACAGTTGTTGTCCATGACGTAGCGGTCCCAAGAGCGAAAGGTTTCCGCTTCCTCCCGATTCCAGGATAGTTCCAAATCGGTTTTGCCAACGATGGCTTCTGGGGTTTCCACCCCTACCAAACGGGCAAAATTGCGGTTGCATCCCAGATACACGGAGTGAAAATCCTTCCAAAAGACAAAATCGGGAATATTTTCTAAAACCAGCTGCAAGAACTGTTGCGATTTTCGTAGGGAAGCCTCGGCTTGTTTGCGTTCGGTGATATCTAGCAAAGTGCCAATCAAACCGCGAAATTCCCCTTTTTCGCTGTACCACGGACGTGCTTTCCCCAAAACCCAAGCGATGCTGCCATCTGGTCTTTGAAATCGAAATTCCATTTTGCTCAAGGGTTGGGTTTCGGCGGTTGCCCAAGCTGCTAAAAATGTGTCTTTATCTTCGGGATGGAGAGCGCAAGGCCACTCCTGCCGGTAAGCTTGTTCTGGGGTCAGTCCCGTCAGTTCGCACCAACGCTGGCTGACAAAAATCACTTCTTTGCGGTCGTTGGTTTGGAAAATCCCCATGGGAGACTGGCTGGCGAGCAGGCGGAATTGTTCTTCGCGATCGCGTACTTCTTGTTCCGCTTGTTTGCGATCGGTAATATCCAGCAAAACTCCATCAATAACCATCTGACCACTATCGGTACGGGAAGAATGAATGCTATCGCGCACCCATTTGAGTTCGCCGCCACTGGGGAAAATCCGATATTCTAAATAAGTGGATATCTGCTGCGATCGCGCTTTTTCCATCACTTGTACCAACTGCGGTTGGTCTTCTGGATGGATATGTTGCAACAGATACCTGGGATCGGCAAGTACTTGCGAGGGCTCTACCCCCAACAAATCTTGCACTCCGGCACTGATAAAGGACACGTACAGATGGGGTTGCCTGGTTGGTCTTTCTTCCAGACAGTGAATCCGATACACGCAACCGGGAATGTTGGCAGCAATGCTGGCAATTTGTTCTTGACTTTGGCGCAATTGAGCAGCCAGGTGTTCGGTGTTGTTTAAATCGACGCCCACGGCTTGAAACTCTAAAACCTGCCCTTGCACGTCAAAAAAAGCACAGGTTTGCCAGTGTTGGATACATAAGCGACCGTCAGCCGTCAGTATTTTTTGTTGGTGAACGCCGATGGGGTTTTCCGGACAAAAGGAGCGTAAGTAGGCTTGAAAAGTATCCCATTCTGTGTTGCTCAGCCAGTGGAAAATATTGCTGCCAATGGTCTGTGCTGCTGGCTGCCCCAAATGGCGGCTAAAGGTTTCGTTAACGAAGGTAATTGTACCGTTGGGAGCAAACCGGCAAATCAATTTTGCGGAAGAAGTCTCTAAAGGGGACTCAGTAAAACTCAAATGTCTTTCCAATGAAATTTCAGTGATTCGGATGGGGGGTAAGGAACCAAAGTTCGCCCAGTTCCAGCCCCGCTCGTTTTCGCGATTGAACTCCATTTTGGATGTACTCCGTCCTGCATAATGATTTCGCGATCGCCCTATGTTGCCGCTGCCAAACAAGTCTTGATTTTCCCTTTCAGATCGATCGTGGGAAATAACGATACATCTATTGTAACAAGAGTACTTGTTTGATTGGAGAGGAGAGCGTATTTATTAGCTATTTTTTATAAAATGTTGCAAATTAGATTGCGGCAAGTTTTGGAGAATTTGGTAGAAATTATCTTAAAAAAAGATAATGTCTAAAAAATATAAACAAATGCGAAATTGATTTGATAGATGGCTCGTTTTTGGTACTTGCCCACTGTTGGCGTCGAGCAACTATAAAAACTACCAAACTAGAGAATTTAAAAAGAATGTAGAAATTTGATGGATTTTTCCGAAAGACCATCATGGCCACGAACCTCACTATATTTTTGGGGCAAAAAACTTTTTGGGATAGAGCGTCATTGTTTGTTGGTAGTTGGAGGAAAAATAAAACTAGATAAAAAAAGAAAAGCTCATCGCAGGGAGGGAAAAATGCTATAAAACTTTCACTTGCGATCGAGCAACGATTGAATGTGTTCGACAAACTCTTGGTGATCGACCACCGGCTTGGAGATATAGCTATCGGCACCGCTTTGTTCGAGAAAGGTTTCGCGATCGCCCGCCATGGCATGAGCCGTCACCAAAATCACTGGTAAATTCGCAGTCTTGGGGTCGGATTTCAACATTTGGGTAATTTTAATCCCATCCACCGCCTTGCCTTCGTACATACTGCGAGAAAGGGAAACATCCATTAAAATCAAATCCACTTCCCCAGATTGAGCGCTCGAGATTACTTCATTTACATCTTCGGTGTGTTTGACTTGCATTTTGCCGCGCTTGGTAAGAATTTTAGAAAAAACGCGGGCATTTACCAAATCATCTTCCACAATTAAAACTGTAGACATAGCACTTTCTCAGTTGATTGGTTGTGATAACAGGGTTTTTGGGCTGCCTGGCAGCACTTGTCTGCTGGGAAACGGCTATACGAAATTTTTTGTGCCCATCTACGGAGCCAGCCACAAGCGCCACCAAACTAGATTGTAAGATAGCTGATGTGCAAATGGCGTGGTAGAAAATTTGCCCAGTTACTTCTGTAGGTTAGACGACCATACATTGCTTTGCAAAAAGAGAACAGCGTTCGTATTTTACTGGGTATGTTGGCGTGTGGGCTTGTCTGGGGTACTACAGAAATAGGGGAAGGGGAAATGAAGATACGGCGATCGCGTCAGGATTCGTGGCATGCTAGCTATGTGCGGGAAATACCTCCCCTGGAGGTGGCAACGGCGAACTTTGCAGGTAGAATATGGCGAAGGTTGTTTTTGCTGGTTTCTACAGGCAAAAAAGCGATCGCCGATAGCAGCAAAATACAGCTGCTGGGAAAACCTGGGCGCATTCTTTTGAATTTTGCTTTGGGGGTTGTACGCCCATAACACGCACGCTCTCCCTTTCGTATCCCCCCTCTCCCCCATCAACGGGGTTTGTTTGCCATGGATTCCCAATGGCTTTTCCGGGCAATGCTTCTTCCTTGGGTCTTGACCGTTGCGTGCGTTCGCTGCCTTCCCACCGCAAAAAAATCGTCAAACCGTTGTTGCTGGCGTTGAGCGTCAACCAAAACGTGCAGTTGCTTGTTGTTAGGGACAAGGATTTTTTTCATGGCCAACCAATTAAATTTACTTTCTACAGGACAAGTTATTTCCACCCCTTTACACACAGAAATGCAGCAGGCGTACCTGGAGTATGCCATGAGCGTCATCGTGGGTCGGGCGTTACCCGATATCCGAGATGGCTTAAAACCGGTACACCGGCGGATTTTGTACGCCATGCACGAGTTGGGTCTGACCCCCGATCGTCCCTACCGCAAATGTGCGCGGGTAGTGGGGGATGTGCTCGGGAAATACCATCCCCACGGCGACCAGGCGGTTTACGATGCCATGGTCCGCATGATTCAGGATTTTTCCTGTCGCTATCCCCTACTAGACGGCCACGGAAATTTTGGTTCCATCGACAACGACCCACCAGCTGCCATGCGGTATACGGAAACTCGTCTGGCGGCGGTGGCACACGAATCCCTACTTAGCGAAATTGACAAAGCAACGGTTGATTTTATTGATAATTTTGACAATTCCCAACAGGAACCGGTGGTGCTGCCAGCGCAGCTTCCCATGTTGCTGCTCAACGGCTGTTCGGGAATTGCTGTGGGAATGGCCACCAATGTTCCTCCCCACAACCTCACCGAAGTGGTGGATGGGTTAATTGCCCTAATTGACAAACCGCAGCTCAGCGACGAGAAGCTATTTGAAATTATTCCCGGTCCCGATTTTCCCACTGGTGGTGAAATTGTGGGCAGCGAGGGCATTCGCGATGCTTATACCAAAGGTCGGGGAACGATTCCGGTGCGTGGGGTGGTGCATTCGGAAACCGTTGCCGGTCGTCGGATGCGTCGTACGGCCTTGGTGGTGACGGAGTTGCCGTTTCAGGTGAACAAGGCCAATTGGATTGAGAAGGTGGCCAATTTGGTCAATCACGGGCAAATTGAGGGGATTGCTGATATTCGCGACGAAAGCGATCGCGAGGGGATTCGGGTGGTGATAGAACTCAAACGGGAAACCGACCCGCAAGCGGTTCTGCGGCAACTGTACAAGCAAACGCCGTTGCAGGTGAACTTTGGGGCGATCTTTTTGGCGTTGGTGGGCAACCAACCCCGCCAGTTGAGCCTGCGGGAGACGTTACAAGAGTTTCTCAAGTTTCGGGAAGAAGCCCTTACCCGCCGCTATACCCACGAATTGGAACAAACCCAACAGCGGCTGCATTTGGTTTCGGGATTGCGCCAAGCGATCGCCAACTTGGACCGCACCATCGATATTTTACGGCAAGCCGCTGATGGCAGTACGGCCAAAGCCACCCTGCAATCGGAGTTGGAATTTAGCGAAGAGCAAGCCCAAGCGATTTTGGCCATGCCTTTGCGGCGGCTGACAGCGTTGGAACAGCACAACCTGCAAAAGGAATTCGACGAACTGACCCAAAAACAAGAGCAACTGCAAAAATTATTGAGCGATCGCCAGGAATTGCTCAAAGCCCTAAAAAAAGAACTGCGCGCCCTCAAACGCAAGTATGGCAATCCCCGTCGCACGCAAATTGTCGATGCTGCAGCAGCAGACGCCAGCGAAACCGTTCCTGGTGGTTCCGGGAAAACTTCCCCAGAACCAACGGATAGCGAGGAGGGGGAAGAAAGCACCATCGAACTTACCTATAAAGGGTATATCCGCCGCTTTGCCAGCGATTCTGGTGAAGAAAGCAGCGGTTCCCGCCGTCAGAAAAGCAAAAAAACCGCCAGCAAATCCGCGGTACGGCCGCGTTCCCCCCAAGGCGATCGCGACTTGCCCTTACAAACCTACCAAACCACTACCGATCGGGAACTGTTAGCCATCACCGCCGACGGCAAAGCGTATTCGGTGCGCGTTAGGGATATTCCCAAAAGCCACGGTCGCCACCAACGGTCTACCCCTTTGATTCAGCTGCTACCACCCGCGGCCCAAAAAGAACCCCAAGCGATCGCTTCCTCGCTGCTGCTTCCCGACACCACTACCGAATCTTACTTACTTATATTGACTTATCAGGGACGCATCAAACGGTTGCCTTTGTTAGAAGCAGCTAGTTCCAGCAGCCGCGGCATCACCGTCTGCAAGCTCAAAAGCGGCGATCGCTTGATCTCCGTACAAACCTGTCAGCTCGGCGAACAAGTCCTTTTAGCCACTTCTGGCGGTCGTATCCTGCGCTTTGAAGTAGACGATACCCAGCTTCCCATACGCGGGCGTACGGCCCAGGGAGATATGGCATTGCGCTTGCGCAAAAAAGAAAAACTGGTAGGCATGGCCACCGTACCTCCCCACGGCGACATTGCATTAATATCCGCCGCCGGCTACGCCAAACGCCTACCCGTCAACCTCCTCCGTCTCGCCCAAAGAGGCAGCATCGGCACCCAAGCCTTCCACTTTCCCCACAAAAACGACACCCTAGCTGGCATGGTAGCCGCCCACCGACAGGAAACGTTGGTCATCACCACCGATCGCGATCGCCACCTATCCGTTGCCATGGATAGCCTAGCAGTAGACAATCCAGATAGTTCCGGCGATCGCCTGCAGCAACTCCAAGAGTCGGAGCGCGTGGTTTCTGTGTTGCTAGCCCATCATGGATGAGGGGTGGAGCATACCGAGGGTGGGCGTGTGGGAGATCGGTAAATGAGAAAATGAGGTAATTATGGAAATACAATTTATCTTTGTCTCCCATACCCCCACGCTCCCTCCTCCAAAACATGCTACAAAGAACAAAGACGAATTCCCCAAAATACAGTATGACTGAGGCTGCATTCCCCCACAAATACATCGGTGTTGCTGTTATTTGGAACCAGCAAAATCAAATTCTCATCGACCGCCGCCGTCGAGAAGGAGAAATGGGAGGATTGTGGGAGTTCCCAGGGGGCAAAATTGAATCTGGGGAAACTTACGATGCATGTATCCGTCGGGAAATTCGAGAAGAATTGGGCATTGACGTTCGCGTAGGCGATCGCTTAGTGGAGATTACCCATACCTACGATACCTTTCGCGTCACCTTAGTGGTGCATCACTGCCACCATGTAGCCGGCCGTCCCCAAGCGCTAGAATGCGAAGAAATTCGTTGGGTCCATGTAGAACAATTGCATGGGTTTGCCTTTCCCGAAGCCAACCTGCAAATTATCAATGCTCTCCAAAAAGAACAATCCGCTTGAGGGCTCCCCTCTCTAAAGAGTAGAGGATTCCCAAAGGATGCTCCGCGATGGGCTGAAGCTGCATTGCTACGCTTTTCTTTTAGACTGGCACCCAGAAGTGAAGCCGGGTGGAACCAGTCAAAGCACCCCTACTTACTCACCTCAAGCGATTTTTGTCGCCATTGGGACTACTTCTATGCCTATGTGGTTTCGCACCTTTCAACACTAAGTCAGTTCGATACGCTCAGCATCCTGCCCTTGTTGGCAGTGATAGGGGCTTGCGGCTTAAAACCGTAGTGACGAATATGCCGGGATGGTGCCGTACTAGGATGCCTCTTAGCGCAGTTGATACGCCTACTGGCCACACCGATATTCTAACTGACATGGGGCGCAAGCCCCAAAGTTGGCTGTATCCCCTGGCTAAAGCACCAGGGGTTTTAGCCTTCCCATACTGTTTCTATAAGGGCAATGCTGGCAATTCCCTATCCGAAAAAAACCTATGAACGACCTTCCCCCTGACCAACCAACTGTCAAAACCTGGATGAGAAATTTTGGCCGTTCGTTGGCGGCTAGTTGTTCCTTTTTTTTGCTAACTACACCTTGGGCTTTCGGTTCGTTTTTAATTGCCAATGAGGGAAAAACGCTCATGTTCGCAGATGTTTTATCAGAAGGTAGAGACCTCTCTCAATTTTTAGAAGTTTTTGACATTGTTCGTTCGGATGTGGGTAGCACATTAGACACCGCTGCCGACTTGGGGAGCATTGAAGACACGCAAGTGGTGCGCCAGTCAGTGAGCGAAACGGAATCGGTGGATCTCTATCGCTTGCAATTGGAACGTACCAGCAATTTTGTTTTGGGGCTTGACGATTTGGAAAGCGACGCCGACCTGCGTCTGGTTCAAGATATCAACAACAACCAAGCCATTGAATTTGACGAACTCATCGGTCAATCCGTACGACCGGGAACGGCGGCAGAAAGCGTAGAAATTCCCAATTTGGGAGCAGGGGAATATTTTGCCCTCGTTACCCAATTTTCTGGAGAAACCAGCTACACTCTGATGGCAGCAGCAACGCCTACCGACCAACCCCCGTTACAGCCACAACAACCGCCGGCTAATTTTAGTCCCAGCTACGGCTTCGGTATGGTGGATGCATCGGCAGCGGTAGCAGCGGCGGTTGGTGCCCAGGAACCGTTTCCTGAAGTAACCGATTTGACCCCTGCCAGTTCGTTTTCCAACTACAACGATTTAAATCGCTTGCAGGTACCGGAAGTTTGGGAACAGGGAATTACCGGTGAAGGTGTAGTGGTGGCGGTTGTGGATACGGGGGTAGCTCCAGAACATCCCGATTTGGCCACTCAGATGTGGGTGAATGCCGATGAAATTCCCAACAATGGGATAGATGACGATGGCAATGGCTTTGTTGACGACGTGCGGGGATACGATTTTGTGGATGGAGATCGGGACCCGCGGGATGAAAACGGTCACGGCACCCACATGGCCGGTACGGTGGCAGCCGGCCGCAATGGCATCGATACGGACTTGAGCGGCAACGAATGGGAGGTAACCGGTGTCGCCTACAACGCCCAAATTATGCCAGTGCGGGTTTTTGGAGAAGATGGAAGTTCTGATAGTAGGTTAGCAGCAGGCATTCGCTATGCGATCGCCAATGGTGCCGATGTGATTAACATTCCCATTGGCCAGCCCTTCAACGAACTACCAAAAACCCAAAAAGCCCTCACCGAAGCGAGGAAAGCCGGCATTCCTGCCATTATGCCCACCGGCAACGACGGCCAAGGGGAAGAAACCAGTTTTCCCGGTTTTCCCGCCAGATACGCTGCCTTAGATTTGGGCATTGCTGTGGGTGCCGTAAACGAAAAGCAGGAAGTCATTGATTTTTCCAATCCCGCCGGTGCCACCCTGGGTGGCTATCCCTTCTTTGTTGCTCCTGGGGAAGCCGTCGCTTCCACCGTACCCGCCAGTACTTCTACCTTTAGCTTGCCCAACAACCAATACGTGGGGTTGAGCGGTACTTCCATGGCTATGTCCTATGTGGGTGGGGTGGTGGCTTTGCTGCGGGAAGCCAACCCCAGCTTGACGCCCCAGCAAATCGAACAAATCTTGATAGACACTGCCGATCCTAAGGGGTTGCTGCCTTAGCCGTTAAATGCCATAAACCGGCAAGGTAAAGTGAAAACAACTGCCCTGGTTGGGAACCGAATCTACCCAAATTTCCCCGTAGTGGGCGCGAATCAATCGCTGGCACAGCGACAAGCCAATGCCGTAGCCTTCCGCTTCTTGGTCCCGTTGCAGGCGAAAACGATCTTCAAAAATATGCTTTTGGTTTTCTGGCGGAATACCAAATCCATTGTCGCAAACGCTAATTTGAACGTTGCGGGTGGTGCGGTGCAGGGCAGCCACCTGAATGACCCCATTTTCCGGGGTGTATTTAATGGCGTTGTCGATTAAGTTGGTCAGCACTTGGCGTACCCGTTCGGGATCGGCCTTGACCAGGGGCAAATCGTTGGGCAAGTCCGCTTGCAGGTATTGGGATTTGGAAGCACAGCGTTCTTGGAAATATTCAATCACCTCTTCGCACAGCTGCTTGAGATTGCATTTTTGCCGCTGCAGTTGAAATGGTTGCTCGGCGTTGCGAGCGGTTTGCAGCAAGTCGGAAATCATGCGTTCGATGTTTTTGGTTTGGGTACGCGCATGCTTGACTAGTTGGGCGACTAGGGAAGGTTTGAAGTTGGCAGGGGGTTCTTCCCCCGATCCCAGATGGGTTTGGAGGGTTTCTAAAGCGATGGAAATGGCGGTGAGGGGATTGCGCAGGTCGTGTGCCAGCATGGCAATTAAGCGTTCTTTTAATTGCAACTGCTGCTGCAGTTCTGCTTTTTCTTGCTTCAAACGGAAAATTTCGTCTGACATGCGCATGATTTCCGCCGAATGCATGACCGAGAGGTTTTGCGAGGGCGAGAGGTTCGTACATTCACTTTGACCGGCTTGACCTCGCGAGGGATTGAGTTCGCACTGGGATTTGTAGACTTCCACCGCTTGCTGCCATTTGGGCCACCAACGGTCTAGCTGTTCTACTAAGTTGGTTCCCGCTAGCGTTTGTCTGGGTTCTGGATGGATTTTGACTAGGGAAGGAGTGGCGACGAGTTTGAAATGTTCGGCTAGGTAAGGTGATTCTCCTACGTCGACAACGCGCAAATCGAATGTATAGTTGCTGTGCAGTTCTTGCAAGTGGTGCCGGATCCGTTGGATATGCTCCCGCGAACTGGGGCGCTTATCCACGAATAGCAATAGTTGCAGCAGAGCTTCGGATTGGGGGTACACTTCACGAGCAGCTATCATGCCATCTAGGTTTTCAACAGGAAGAGGTGGAAACGCTCTACGGGGGTTTCCCCCTGTACGTTGGTAGCAGGGATGGGTCCTTTGTTTTCTCTTTATACTCTAAATTCGGAAATTTGACCAAGCCTTGACTGGGAAAGAATACAACGAAATGGACGTTGCAAGTCAGGGCGTGCTTGTGGGGCGCGCCAAGTGCCTGGTTGGCTGTGGCTGGATGGCTGGATCGGGAACATTTATTTTAAGTTAGCAAGGCTATTTCCATTTTAGCTCGGCTGCCCCGAACCGAGATGTGGGGGGGGATAGTGAGAGTTTTTGGCAGTTGGGCGAGGCGATGGTGGCACAGGGGCGATCCCGGATGTAGAAAATTTTTTCTCTTTTGTATCAAATCGATCGGAAAGCGGTCCTAAAAACTTCAACACTGAATGATTGGAGTCTCCGAGCCTGCTGGCAGTCGCTGTTTGGTGGCTATTTTTTCGTTTTCGTGCCAAAACGGAAATAGAATCTTTCTATTGCTCAATTGGCGGTGAGCGTGGCCAAAACGCACTCCCAATGCAATTCCAGTTTTATCTTTTCGGGTCGAATTGAAGCTCCCAAGCAATTACACGCTGGCCTTTTTTTATTTCCTTATCCAACGATTTTAGGAGAATCACTGTGGTTGTCCAACTATCGAAAAATACTTACGAAGAAAAAACCCAAGCGATCGCTACCGAACTGCTAGCCTCTACACGAGAAAATCGTTCCTGGTGGGCACAAATGCGCGAAATGCGCTGGGATTCTACCTTGTTGGCTTGGGCGATGAGCAATCCCGGCTTGCGGGTACAGTTGTTTCATTTGATTGACTGTTTGCCGGCGCTGCAAAGCAATGCGGAGATAGCCCATCATTTACAAGAGTATATGACGGCCTCTCAGGTAGAATTGCCCAATGCTTTGAAAAAATTGCTGAATTTTTCCAAGGCAGATTCGGTTCCCGGGCAACTAGCGGGAGGAACCTTTGCCAAAGCGGTGGAAACCCTGGCTTACCGCTACATTGCTGGGGAAACGGTGGAACAGGTTATTAAAACCGTAGAACGCCTGCGTCGGGAAAAAATGGCGTTTACCATCGATTTGCTAGGGGAAGCGGTCATTGCCGAATCGGAGGCGCGGGAGTACTATCAGGGCTATCTGAATTTAATGCAGCGTTTGCGCGAAGCGGCTCAAAAATGGTCCGTCGTACCGCAAATCGATCGAGCTGATGGCGATCGCATACCACAAGTTCAGATTTCTGTCAAGTTGACGGCGTTGTATTCTCAGTTTGATCCCTTAGCGGAAAAAACGTCCCGCGATCGCGTACTGGAAAAAGCCCGTTCCCTGTTACGTCGCGCCGCTCAGATGGGGGTGGCTATCCATTTTGACATGGAACAGTACGCCTATAAAGATTTAACCCTCTCCATCCTGAAAGAATTGCTGACCGAAGATGAGTTTCGCCAGCGCAGCGATGTGGGGATAACCATTCAAGCCTATTTGCGAGAAAGCGATCGCGACTTGCAAGATACGATCGAATGGGCCAAGCAACGGGGAACGCCCATCACCGTCCGCTTGGTAAAAGGAGCCTATTGGGACACCGAAACCATTCGGGCGTTAAAAAATCACTGGCCGCAACCAGTATTTAACCACAAAGCAGCCACCGATGCCAACTTTGAATATTTAACCCAACTGCTGTTAGAAAATCACGAACATCTCTACGCCGCCATTGGTAGCCACAACGTGCGATCGCAAGCTCTCGCCTGCGCCATTGCCGAAGATTTGAACATTCCCCGCCGCCGCTTTGAAATGCAAGTTTTATATGGGATGGGCGAAAAACTTGCCAAAGCCCTTGTCAAGCGGGGACATCGGGTGCGGGTATACGCCCCTTACGGTAAATTGCTACCGGGGATGTCATATCTCATTCGGCGCTTGCTAGAAAATACCGCCAACAGTTCTTTTCTCAAACAGGATTTGGAAGAACGCCCCATCGACGAACTCATTGCGCCGCCTAAAGTCACCGCAGCCATGAAAACCGAGCAAGCCACTTATCCTTCGCCGGTAAAGAATTATGAGGGGGCAGCGGATAGCGATTATTCGCAAGCAGAAAAACGGGAAGCTGCCCAACATGGATTCGCTCAGGTACGCAAATCGTTAGGGAAAACCATTTCACCACTGATTGACGGCGAATACCGACAAACAGAAACCTATCTCGACTCGGTGAATCCTTCCCATCCCGACCAAGTGGTGGCTACGTTAGGCATGATTTCGGTCGAACAAGCGGAAGCAGCGATCGCAGCTGCCAAAAAAGCCTTCCCCAGCTGGAAACAAACCCCCGTAGAAGAACGGGTTGCCCTGTTGCGTCGCGCCGCCGATTTAATGGAAAACCGCCGTGCGGAACTAGCAGCCTGGATGGTCTTGGAAACCGGCAAACCCTTGCGACAAGCTGACGTCGAAGTTTCCGAAGCCATTGATATGTGTCGCTACTACGCCAGCGAAATGGAACGGTTGCAGCCGGGGTGGAACTTCGATGTACCGGGAGAAACCAACCGCTACCACTACCAACCCCGGGGAATTACCTTGGTAATTGCCCCTTGGAACTTTTCCATTGCTATTCCTACAGGAATGACGGTAGCTTCCCTGGTAGCCGGGAATTGTACATTACTCAAGCCAGCAGAATTTTCCACGGTGGTAGCATCGAAGATTGCGGAAATTTTGGTGGCTGCCGGGGTTCCCGAGGGGGTGTTTCAGTTTCTTCCCGGAAAAGGGTCCACCGTGGGTTCCTATCTGGTGAAGCATAAGGATGTGAATACGATTGTGTTTACCGGTTCGCAAGAAGTAGGTTGCAAAATCTACGCCGATGCGGCGGTATTGCAACCCGGTCAAAAACACCTGAAACGGGTGATTGCCGAGATGGGGGGCAAAAATGGCATTATTGTAGACGAAAGCGCCGATTTGGACGAAGCAGTGGCAGGTGTGGTGCATTCTGCCTTTGGCTACAGCGGACAAAAATGTTCTGCCTGTTCGCGGGTAATTGTGGTGGAACGGTGTTACGATCGCTTTGTGGAACGGTTAATTGAAGCCACGCGATCGCTGCATGTCGGGGATGCGGCTTTACCAAGTACCACCGTAGGTCCGGTCATCGACGCTTCGGCAGCCAACAAGATTCGCGCCTATATCGACCGCGGCAAGCAAGAAGCTAAAGTCGCTCTAGAAATGCCGGCACCAGAGGAAGGATATTTTGTAGGTCCCGTTATTTTCACGGACGTACCTCCAGATGCTACCATTGCCCAAGAGGAAATTTTCGGACCGGTGCTATCAGTGATTCGCGTGCGCGATTTCGACGAAGCTTTGCAAGTTGCCAACGATACCAACTACGCCCTCACTGGCGGTTTGTATTCCCGCACGCCTTCTCACATCGACCGCGCCAAGGAAGAATTTGAAGTGGGCAATTTGTACATCAACCGTGGTATTACGGGTTCGATTGTGGCGCGACAGCCGTTTGGCGGTTTCAAATTATCGGGTGTCGGTTCCAAAGCCGGAGGACCGGATTACTTGCTACAATTTTTAGAACCGCGCACGGTTACGGAAAACATCCAGCGTCAGGGATTTGCCCCGATTGAAGGAGCGGATTATTAATTTGCGGTAGGGGTGTTTCGGGAAACGCCCCTATATTTTAGAGACTGGAAATCTGTTGGAAATCCTCTTGTGTGATGTTTGTGGCATCAATGCCAGTGAGAATAGCCAGATCGTTTCCATTGAATGAAATAACGGTGCCAGTGTCTGCTTGGGTTATGGTTAAATCTGCAAAGGTTAGACCGTTCGGTTGTAAGGGAAAATCGCTGGTGGGAAGTATCAAAGAATCTACGCCATCTTCAAAGTCAGTAATGGTATGGCTTCCCGATACAGGTCGTAGGAAAAAGCGATCGCTTCCACCAGCGCCAGTAAGCGTATCCTCTCCCAAATCGCCACTCAACCAGTCATTGCCGCTGGCACCGTTGAGAATATCCCCACCCTGACCCCCAAAAATTGTATCGTTGCCCTCACTACCGTTGAGATTGTCCCTATCTAAATTTCCGTTTATCAGATCGTTCCCTTCGCCAGCATTGAGGATATCGTTACCCTGACCTCCAAAAATCACGTCGTTTCCTACTTCACCAGCTAGCAAATCGTCGCCTATGTTGCCGTTGACGGTATCGTCACCCAACCCAGCGTTGATGGTATCGTTCCCCCCAAAACCAGCGATCGCATCGTTTCCAAGATCGCCATCTAGAAACTCATTAACATCGGAACCCAAAATTTCCTGGGGTCTTTCGCTTGCTTGTAGTTCCACAGCCCCAATATCAACCGTATTATTATTGACACGCGTAAAGCCTTCCCCCCGCTGTGCGTAAGGAATGGGTTCGCTGGTATCGCCATCCCCATCTAGGTCTTGCACATCCGCCGGAACGGCATCATTATCTCCCGTATCGATAGCCACGCTGCCATCGGCAGGTTTGTGGGTTTGGGTCGCACCGCCATTATCGCTAAGAGAACCAAGTTGGGGGTCTTGGTTGAGTACGTTGGTGGCGATGAAACTGCCATCTCCCACAATATTGCTACCACTGGTATTGATGGTGCCATTCTCGGTCAGTACATCGCTGCCACCGGCACTATTGGCAACAATAGAATTGGCAAGGGTAACGCTACCCAAATTGTAGATACCGCCGCCGTAATCGGCCGAATTGCCAGCAACAGTGCTGTTGGCAAGGGTGGCATTGCGGTAGTTGTAGAGACCACCAGCAAATGTCGCCGAATTCCCAGAAATCGTGCTGTTGGCAAGGGTCAGGTTTCCCAAATTGCTGATGCCGCCACCACCAGCCACCACTGAATTACCGGAAACAGTACTGTTGGTGAGGGTAGCACTGCTATAAGTATTGCGAATGCCACCCGCTTGATAGGCTGTGTTACCGGAAACTGTGCTATTGGTGAGGGTAAGGTTACCGCCACTGTCAGCACTCAAACTGGTGGTGTTGCTAATACCACCTCCTTGATAGGAAATATTGTTAGATACCTCGCTTTGGGTTAGGGTAGCAGTGCCTAAATTGATAAGACCACCACCCAAAAAAGCAGAATTGCCAGACACGGTACTATTGTTAAGGGTTAGTTCGCCATTGTCTTTCACATAAATACCGCCTCCGTCATTGGCACTCCTGGCAGCATTTTCTGGGACTTTTCCCCCAGTAACGCGGACATTTTCTAATGTGAGACTGCCATTGTCTAATATTTCAAAAACGCGATCGCGCCGTTCGCCACCACTCCCCAAGCTGCTTGCATCAATAACTGCCTCGCTATTTCCCACACCACGAACAGTAATATTCGCACCACCCGCAATATCCAAGTCAGCCACCGCCGCATCGGGATTTGATATCTCAAAATTGCTGGTATCGGTATCGCTAAGGCTAAGATTATACGTTTCTCCCCCCGTCAGTTCGATGGTATAATCCCTATCAGGATTGTTATTAGCAATCAAAATGGCATCCCGTAGAGATAATCCCGCTCCCGTATCGGCATCGCCATCGTTTTCATCTTCAGTGGTATTCACATCTAAGGCAATCAAAACCCCAGTGTACCTTCGCCGGGTAGCTGCGGTCATTGCCAAAGGTGAGCTAACGCAACCAATTTCAAATTCTAAGTTCCAGTTGCCACCTTGGTTGGCATCGCCAGTGATACTGGTACTGGCAGCAATATTGGCTTTGGTTAAATCTGCCAAATCCTGCAAAAAAGAAATTTGATTGGTGGTATCGGCAACGCGACAGCCGTACAGCAGAATATCTGCATTTTCTGTTAAAGCCGTTTGCCAGCTTTGCAAGTAAGCTCGATAGTGAGGTAGTGTCTTTTCATTGAGAACGCTGTTGCCGAGATAGACGCAGCCGGGGGAACCGTGAGCGATAATATGAATGGCTTGCAGTTGGCTGTAGCTTTTGAGAACTTCGCTAATTTGTTGGATACCATCGCGGTCAGAATCCAGCAAAACAGATTTGATTCCCGGAAGCAAACCGCAAGCTATCAAGCTTTGGGAATATTTTACCGCCGGGTCGATGAAAGCCAACGCTTGGCAATTGGTGTTGGTTGTTGCTTGCAGGGAGGAGACAGATCCTAGGGGTTGAGAAGGCAAGGTGGAAATCCCAAAAGTTTTAGATGGTGGCATAGGCATTACTGGCAGCAAGACGAAGTATTGCTTCTGGTGTAGCAACCTACGAAAAAAGATATGGAGGATAAAATGATGCTATCATCTGCTTGGCTTTTTGCAGGGATGTTCTAGAAAAAAGCAAAACCTTTCGTAAAATTGCTATGGAATAAAAAAATAGGATGCATGGAATGCACCTTATCTGAAATCAAAATTTGCCATTGTGGGATTTTCTAGCTTTGAGAGATTGGAAATGTTCTGGAAGTCATCTTCGGTGATGTTACTAGCATCAACGCCAGTTAGACCAGCAACAGCATTACCATCAACAGAAATCACCGTACCGCCTTCGGCTTGCGTGATGTTTAAATCTTCAACAGCGATGCCGTTGGGTTGTACGGGGAAGTCACTGCTAGGCAGAACCAAGGAATCTACCCCGTCTTCAAAGTCAGCGATCGTGTCAGCACCAGAAACTTTTCGTAATAGAAAGCGATCGCTTCCCTCACCACCAGTGAGCGCATCTTCCTGCAAGTCACCGCGAAGGAAGCCATCACCGTTACCATCAGTGAGAATATCTGCCTGCTGACCGCCAAAGATGGTATCGTCGCCATTGTTGCCATTGAGAACATCCTCTCCCTGACTGCTAAAGATTGCATCATCCCCATCGTCGCCATTGGCATTGTCATTGCCTTGACCGCCGAAGACCACATCAGCACCGTTACCACCGGAAATGATATCATCTCCCAAATTGCCGCTAAGTATATTCTCGCCGTTGCCACCTTGAAGATTGTCGTTGCCTTGACCGCCGAACAGGATATCGTTGCCGTCGCCGCCATCGACATTGTCATCTCCTTGGTTGCCTTCACGATTTCATCGCCAGCATCGCCACGCAGATTGTCGTTGCCGGAGAAAGTAGCAACACCGTCGTTACCATCGCCAGCGGAAACATCATCATTTCCTTCACTGCCTTCTAATACCAAATTTCACCTCAAACAGACTCGCTATCTTATCCATGAAAATTCCCTGGCGTAGGGTCGATTCGCGAATCGACCCTACAAAATTTTGGTGGGTTTATGTACATCGGACTTGGTATAATACCATTTCCTTAAAAGAATGCAACGTTGATGATGGATTTTTAAGGCAATTTTGAGGGAGGAAGAAACCATGTCAGGAGTTTCAAAAATCCAAATTGCGGAATCGCCCGAAACGCTACAAAAACGAATGAAACAGCAACAAACGATCCTCAACTTTGCCAAAGTGCACGCTCTTTATATTCTAACAATTTAGATGGTTAATACCGTCCGTGCTTTAGCTATCATTGTGAGAAGACATGAAGCGACAGTTTATCGATGGTTACGTTTATACAGAGAAGAAGGATTGGAGGACATTTTAGAGAAAAAAAGTTTCCAGGGGGACCTCCGAAAATTGATGGAGAAAACAAGGAAAAAATTCAGCAAGAACTTAGGACCCGGAAGGGTTCTCTAGTTATAAAGAAATCCAACTTTGGTTAAGAGTTGTTCATGGGATTTTTATTAATTATAGGACGCTTTATCATACGCTCCGTCGAGAATGGCAAACCAAGATGAAAGTACCTAGGCTTACGAATTGTCGTCAAGAAGCTGGTGCTATTGAAAATTTTAGAGAACAACTGCCACAACACCTGCAAAATCTGAAATATGAGCTAATACCATTTCCTTAATAGTCTGCAAGAAATAATAGGGTTTTGTAGGGGCGCAACGCGTGAGCGCCCCTACCAGGGGAATCGGGAAATCCCAAAAAATCATTGTTTTTCAGAAATGGTATAAGCCAATGGCTAGCTAAATACGAAAAAAGATGAAAGCCGCTTTGGTTACAAACATTTCCTGGAAAAAATTACTATGAAGGGCATCAAACTATGGGGATACGAATAATGAAAAGTTAAATATTTTTATGTTTATGGTTTGTAGGTATCTATATCCTTGGTATCCTTGCATAATTCCGACAATAACGATAAAAAGAATGAACCAAAGAGGGTGGCGTTGACCACGAGAACA
>NZ_LNDC01000098.1 GCF_001870905.1 Geitlerinema sp. PCC 9228 | reverse complement strand
GGGGATGGACTAGCATAGCTAATCCATCTAGGCACACCCAATGAAGCGAGAATCTCACGAATTCTATTCGTGAGAGTGTCAATTATAGTTGCCATTGCTGCGACTATGAAGAACAAAAGGAAGAAAAAATTCCGCGCCGGTCTGCTGGCGGTGGTGGTGCGCCTGGTGCCGGTGGCGGTGGTGCCGGTGGCGGTGGTGGTGGCGGCGGTGGCGGCGGTGCTGGCGGTGGTGGAGGAGGTGGAGGAGGTGGTGGTGGTTAAGTAAGCTACCACGATCCACAATCCATCGCACGTTACCTGTCAAAGTGTTTTGAGGCGATCGCATGAATTTTTTATTAGTTTGCGATTTTGCCAGTTTGTCGATTCTACCTATTTTCTCATTTGAGAATATCGTATTTGCCCGCGATCGCTGCTGATACCAAATCCGATGTGTACCAATCATTCATTGAGATAGAGGAAGTACCGAAGAAGACTGCAGGTCGAATGTGGTAAAATTTTTCGGGTTTTCGCAGGACGGATTTGGTATGAAAATTACTGTTTTCCCAAAAAATACAACGGCGATCGCGATCGCCGCAGAGCGTTGGCATGGATTGGTTCGGGAAATACCAATTCAGCCAAGCCTACAAAAGCTATAGATAGAACTTCCGTAAGTGAGCGCGGGGGTCTTGGCGGCGCAACTGGCGCAATTTTTCGTAATGTTGCCGTTCCTCATTGCTGAGATTTTTCGGCGGTACAATAGTCACCCGTGCCAATAGGTCGGAACGTCCTTTTTTCGGCATCGGCCAGCCTTTGGAACGCAGGCGCAGTGCTTGACCGGAACGAACGCCAGCAGGAACGTTTACAGACACTTCGCCATCGGGGGTGGGAACTTGAATGGTAGCACCCAAAGCTGCCTCATCGGGGGTAATGGGCACTTCGCAAACCAAATTATCCCCTTCAAAAGCGAAGAATTCGTGGGGTTTGAGATTGACGCTGAGGTATAAATCGCCGCGCGTGTTCGGATCGTAGGGACTGGGTTTGCCTTTGCCGCGCAAACGGACCCGACTGCCTGGTTTGACACCTGGGGGAATGCGTACTTTCAGCACTTCCGAACCAATTGCTAATTGTTTTTCCACACCGTGGAAGGCGTCGGAGAAATCCAGGGTAATAGAGGCTTCTCGGTCTAACGCTGCTGAAGACGTCGTGGTGGTTCTGCGATCGCTAAAATCGCTAAAGAAATCCTCGAAACCACCAAATCCACCACCAAAACCGGGGTCCCTGGTGGTATCGTAACTCCAGGTTTGGCGGTAGCCACCGGCACCGGGTCCGCCTACGCGACCGAGCAAGTCGTTGAGAAACTCATCGAAACTGGCGTACTTGCTAAAGTCAAAACCACCAAAATCCGTAGCACCAGCAGCACCAGCACCGGCACCATAGCCACCAGCACCGGCGGTGCCCGCTTGTTTCCAATACCGGCCAAACTGGTCGTATTTCTTACGTTTTTCCGGGTCGGAGAGCACTTCGTAGGCTTCGCTGACTTCCTTAAAACGCGCTTCGGCCTCGCGATCGCCTGGGTTCATATCCGGATGGTACTTACGTGCCAGGCGTCGGTAAGCCTTTTTAATTTCATCCGTACTCGCGTTCTTGCTTACTCCAAGAATTTGGTAGTAGTCCTTGAAGTCCGTTGTAGCCATGTTTCTTTCCCTTTCCCGAATGACGGTCTACAAAAGTTCTTGCCACGCAGTCCGAACCTAGTCTGAGCCGCAATTACCTTCGATGGATGTTCCCTGCTCGTTGCTACGAACTGCCATCTAGGCGCATCAAGCGATCGAAACCATCTTCGATCCTTGGTGGGGCATCGTTGAGCTGGCGACTCATGCGCCAGATAATTTCCTCGGGGACTTGACGCTGGCGATGTTGGTTCCTCTCTATACATAATTGTACTGGCGTGTCTAGCCAAACGCCAGTGAGATAGGTGAAGCCAACCGAACGTGCCAGGGCGATCGCTTCACGGCGGTGTCGTCGCTGGGCGTTGGTAGCATCGTAAATCGTTTCTTTTTCTTGTTGTACGGCTTGCACGAATTGCTGCCGAATTTCCTTTTCAATGACTAGCCAAGCACCTTGGATGCCAGCATCGCCGAAAAGTTGCTCCCGAATGGCATCGGTGGAAACGAGCAACCGCTGCGGTTTTTCTGCCAGCATTTTCTGGGCTGAATAGGACTTTCCACTGCCCGGCAAGCCGATCAGGAAAATTAAATGGGCCATATCTCAACCACCAACAGCGATCGCCAGCCAAATGAAAAACTATGAAAAAACAGGGAATGGGAAAAGCGAACCTGTTTGCTTGCCCCTGGGCATGGAAGTCCAGCCAAACCCCATTGCCGTTACCATACCACATTCCCCATTTTTGGCAGCTTTCTCCCGGTGGAAATAGCCGTCTAATCCAGTCTAAATCACGGTTCCCGAAGGAATGACCGCATTTTTCAAAATCACCACGATGCCATTGCGAATGTAAAAGCCTTCCGTTTCCCGATTGGATTCTTGCACCCGAGCCGTATTGACAATTTGCACTTGCCGACCAATGCGCGCGTTTTTATCAATAATTGCCCGGCGGATAGTGGAGTTGGCTCCGATCCCGACCGGAATGGTGTCCTCATCGGCACTAGAATTGCGTTCGGCGTAGGATTCGTAGTAATCCGCTCCCATAATCAAGCTGTCTTCAATAATGCAACCTGCCTCCACACGCGAACGAATACCCAGTACAGAATTGACCACGCGGCAGTCTTTCAGAATACATCCTTCGCCCACAATGGATTCCAGGATTTGGGCATCCAGTAACTTGGTGGGGGGCAAATGCCGGGCGCGGGTGTAAATGGGGGCTTTTTCGTCGTAAAAACTAAAAGGCGGTAAGGGTTGCTGGGTAAGGGCTAAATTGGCATTGTAAAAGGCTTCGATGGTGCCGATGTCTTCCCAGTAGCCGTTGAACAGGTGGGCTTGCACGTTGTATTTGCTGGCGGCTGCAGGAATCACTTCTTTACCGAAGTCTGTGTGTTGGGGATGTTCCCGCAGCAGTTTGTGCATGACCTCCTTGTTGAAAACATAAATCCCCATGGAGGCAATGTAGGGTTGTTTTTTCGCTTGTTCGGCAGGCAGGCCTAAGGAAGAGGTATCTACCCACATTTTTCTGATATCCTCCCCTTTGGGTTTTTCGCTAAAGTCAATAATTTGCCCTTTCTGGTTAACTTTCATCAAGCCAAAGTCAGAAGCCCGTTTTTCATCGATGGGAAGAACGGAAATGGTGATATCGGCATGATTTTCCCGGTGGGTTTCTAAAAATCGGCGGTAGTCCATGCGGTAGAGGTGGTCGCCAGAGAGGATGAGGTATTGGTCCACATCCCATTCTTGAAACAGCCACAAATATTTGCGTACCGCATCGGCGGTTCCTTGGAACCAGGTGGGGTCTTCGGGGGTTTGTTGGGCTGCCAGGACTTCCACAAATCCTTCCAGGAAACCGCTGAAGTTATAGGTACGGGTGATGTGACGGTTGAGGGAAGCGGAGTTAAATTGCGTCAGAACGTAAATCTTCAGGATGTCAGAATTGATACAATTGCTGACAGGAATATCGATGAGGCGATATTTCCCAGCCAGGGGAACCGCAGGCTTAGCCCGCAGTTTGGTGAGCGGATATAGGCGCGTACCGGCACCGCCTCCAAGGATAATGCCTAAGACTCGTTTCACGGGTAAAAACCTCTCAACTGCCAAGGTTGTCTTCAGTTCTCAGTTTAGGACTCAGAGGCTTCGTTGGTAAGGGGGATCGCTAAACTAGCTGGGAAAAAACGGCGCGATCGCTTCTGTGGCTAGCACAATTACGTTTCCCGCAGTAGCAACCAAAATCCCGTGTAGGTCATTCCAGAATTATCCGGTTGTACCAACAAAAAGTGCAAGCCACGACTTTGTAACAATCGTTGCTGGTATAAATGCCCGGCTTCGCTCACTTCTCGATCTTCAAAGGTGGCTAACACCCAACGGTCTGCCAATCCCGCTTCTAAAATTAAACCATCTGGTTGCCCGGGGATGTAATCGATTCTGACGGGATTTTGTTCGGTTAGCCAGTTGCCCAAGCGTTTGGAATTGCGCCCCCCGTCGATAACTACCCCGGGAACGGCAATGGTGGAAGCCAGTTTTAGATTGACGGGCAAAAATTCCTCGGGCATGGATTGAAAAGGCATGGGACGATCGCGAAATAAATCTTCAATGACCCCCGCTTTTAAATTGGCAAATCGCCAGCGATCGCCCCACAGGTGTTCTGGTACCGGTACTGGGGCCGGTCGTTCCACCGCCAGGGGGTCGTATTCTTCGCCGGTATATTCGGGACTTTGACGATAGAAAAACAACCGTTCCCGCAACAATTGCTTTAACATTGCCGTATGCCGGGTGGGAACCACAGCAATCCCCAAGGGATCGGCAGCCGCTTGCAGCAATGGTACGCTCGCCGGACGAAAGACGTGGATGGCTGCTGGCAGTTGCTGGGGGTCGAAGCTTTGCAACTGCGATCGCAGCCATTCGGAACTGGCTGATTTTTGCGGACAAAAGTCAGTATAGCGGAACTCTCCCGTGCGATCGCACAGGAAAAGTTCCCACAGAGGTTGACCTTCTTGGTTTTTCAGCGGACGACGGTAGAAATCTGCTTGCCAGACGGACATAGGGGTTGTGGTGGGAAGAGGAGGGGCTGGGGCTTCGAGGCATGGGGTGTGGGGGCTTCGGAGACAAAATTTACTTTTCTATCTCCCAGGCCCCCACCCTCGGTACGCTCGGTACACTTCTCTACCCAAGCACCACTAAGCGATCGCTTCGGCAAAAACAGGTTCGGCTGTCACTTTTGCCTCAGGGGCATATACCTTCGTCACGTATTCGGAAATCATCCGATCGGTATTGAACACCGGGGCGTTGGTTTTGATGGAGGCCTTCATCATGGCACACCAACCAGGGGACAACCCCGTGCGATCGCGATCGTAGTACAAGGGCACAATTTCAGATTCTAGCAAATGGTAGAGGGACTCCGCATCCCAACGGTCTTGCTGGTTTTGGTCCTCGGCTTCGGCGTCTTTGCCAATAGCCCAGCCGTTGATGCCTTTACCATTAGGGGATTCTTGATAGCCTTCGCACCACCAACCGTCGAGGATACTAAAGTTCAAACCGCCGTTGAGGCAAACTTTTTGACCGCTGGTACCGGAAGCTTCCAAGGGGCGGCGGGGGGTATTCAACCATACATCCACCCCTTGCACCAGTTTCTGGGCAGTGTGAATGTCGTAATCTTCCAAAAAGGCCACCCGGTCGCGGACTTCGGGATGTTTTTCCCGCCATTCAAACAACCGCTGTAACACCCGTTTGCCCTGTTCGTCGGCGGGATGGGCTTTACCGGCAAACACCAACTGTACCGGTCGTTCGGGATTGGCTAAAATCCGCACCATGCGTTCGGGGTCTTGCAGCAGCAAGTAGGCGCGTTTGTACAAACTAAAACGACGGGCAAAGCCAATGGTGAGGACATCCGGATCCAGCAAGCGATCGCAGGCTTCGATTTCAGAAATATCGCCACCGCGGTTTTCTCGGGCTTTTTTGGCTTGGGAACGGGCGTGATTCACCAACCGGTTTTTCAAGATTTGGTGACGCCACCACAGTTCGCCGTCGGGAACGCGATCGATTTGGGACCAAACTTGCGCATCGCTGACCCGGTGGGACCAATCTTCCCCTAAATATTGATTGTACAAATCAGCCATCAACGGTGCCGTCCAGCTACGCACGTGCACACCGTTGGTAATGTGCCCGATGGGAACTTCATCTTCTTGGCAATCAGGATACAGAATTTGCCACATTTGTCGGGAAACTTGGCCATGCAGGCGAGAAACCCCATTGGCAGTGCGGCACATGCGCAAAGCCAAAACGGTCATATTAAACGGTTCCCAGGGATCGCCCAACCGACGCGCCCCTAAAGTAAGGAACTGATGGCGAGTCAATCCCAATTCTCGCCAGTATTCGGCAAAAGAAGAATCCATCAAGTCGGCGGTGAAGGAATCGTGACCGGCAGGAACCGGGGTGTGAGTGGTAAACACGCAGCGTTCTCGCACTTGCGGTTCTACTTCGTGGAAGCTGCGACTGGTTTGCTGCATTTGCTCGCGGGCAATCTCTAAAGTACAAAAGGCAGCATGCCCTTCGTTCAGGTGGTAGAGGCTGGGTTGGACGCCCAATGCTTTTAAAGCACGCACCCCACCAATGCCCAGCAGCATTTCTTGGGCGATGCGGGTATCTTTATTGCCGCCGTACAGATGTCCGGTCAGCCAGCGGTCGATGGGATCGTTGTCTTCTCGGTCGGTATCCAGCAGATATAAGACGGTACGACCCACCATAGCTTTCCAGATTTGAATGTTAACCGGGCGTTCGCGAATGGACAGGGTTATGGTAATGGGATCGCCGTTGCCATCTACCATCAACTGCAAGGGCATTTCGTCAAAGTTGCTATCGATGTAGTAATCTTCTTGCCAGCCGTGGCGGTTGATGCGTTGGTGGAAGTAGCCCTGGCGGTACAGCAAGCCGACCCCTACTATGGGCAAGCCCAAGTCAGAAGCGGATTTGAGATGGTCGCCGGCTAAAATTCCCAAGCCACCGGAGTAGATGGGTAAGGATTCATGAATGCCAAATTCGGCGGAAAAGTAAATAATCGGGCGATCGCGGGTTATATGAGGCGCGACGCGAGCGGCCCAGGTATCGGTTTCTTGCATGTAGCTGTCAAATTTTTCCGCCATGTGTTTAACCCGTTGGATATAAATGGGATCGCTAGCCAGTTGGCTGAGGCGTACGGGATCGACGGAGTTTAAGACAGCCACGGGATTGCGATTGGTGCTCTCCCAAACTTCGGGATAAATATCGCGAAATAGAGATAAGCGATCGCTGGTCCAACTCCACCAGTAGTTGTATGCTAAATCCGCCAGTCGCTGAATGGACAGGGGAAGTTTTTGTCGCAGTTGTTCTATGGGATTCATAGGAGCTGTCTCCAAATAACTTCAGGTAGAAAAAAATAGGGAAAAACAGAGAAAAGCAAGTAAGAACTAGGAAAATACCAGCCAATGCGCTACAATTAGCAAACATCGACCAATTCCCATTCAGTTTGTTGGCGATGGCTCGGGGATGGCACCGGCCAAATGGTTGCAGTTACGGAAGAATCGCTGCAACTGACGACCAAAAACCAGAACAGTTGGCAAAACTTGCAAGTTGGACAAATAGAGGAATATGGCTAGCCTGTCAAATTGGTAGCGTCCAGGGGGTGGCTGCCGGTTGGTACGTCGTCACACGTATTCCTTTCTAGCCACCTTACAATCAAATTTGCCATTCCCCCCAGAACGTCGAATTTTTTTAAGATTTGCTGCTTGATATTCTGGACGCTTTTTCCTACTATTGTGCAAGTGCTACCGATCGTACAAATCCTCTAAAATTAAAAAAGTATTCCTTGCTACGCCTACCTAAGTGGGGAGCAGGTACGATGGAAGCAAGTAAGATCCCTTCGGGGGCTACAGGGCTTCGAGCAGGCGAAACGAGTAATTGAAAAGTGTGTTTGCCGTGAATCCAGCGCTGAGTGAAATCGGAGAACAAATGTCCCACCTGACCGGGGTGCGGGCAATCATGAAAGACATTATTGAAACCCTGCGCTCTGGGGAAGGAAAACATTTCCTGAATTTAAGCGCTGGGAATCCAGTGATTTTGCCCGAGGTAGAGCAATTATGGCGCGATTGTACGGCAGATTTGCTCGCCAGTTCTGAATATGGGGAAGTGGTCTGTCGCTACGGGTCTTCCCAGGGATACGCACCACTGATCGATGCGGTGGTAAAGGATTTTAACCGTCGCTATGGATTAAATTTAAGCGATCGCAACGTTCTCATTACCCCGGGCAGCCAATCTTTATATTTTTACGCTGCCAATGCTTTTGGTGGGTATGCCACCACTGCCAACGGAGAAACTACCGTCAAAAAGGTGGTGCTGCCTTTAAGTCCCGATTATACGGGATATGGGGGGACGGCGTTGCACAAGGAAACCTTGGTTGCCTACAGACCCACCATTGAGGAAGATAAAGCGGCACACCGGTTTAAATACCGCCCCGATTTCAGCCAGGTGGAAATTGACGAACGTACTGGCTGCGTTATTTTTTCTCGCCCTTGCAATCCCACTGGCAACGTTCTCAGCGACGCAGAAGTTCACAAAATTGCCTCTCTAGCAGCGCCCTACAATATTCCAGTTTTGGTAGACTCTGCCTATGGAACCCCATTTCCGGCGTTGAACTTTACCGAAATGACGCCGGTGTTTGGAGAAAATATTCTGCACTGCATGAGTTTGTCTAAAGCTGGCTTACCTGGGGAACGTGTTGGCATTGCCATTGGTGACGAACAGGCAATCCAACCTTTGGAATCGTTCCAAACCAATTTGTGCATTCACTCCCCACGCTACGGACAAGCGATCGCAGCTAGGGCGATCGAATCGGGGGCGTTGGCAGAAATTTCGCAAAATGCCATTCAACCCCACTACAAACACAAATTAGAAATTCTGGAAGCCACTCTAGACCGACACATGCCCGAGGTTCCTTGGATGTTACACCGCACCGAAGGGGGCATTTTTGCTTGGTTGTGGTTCCCAGAGTTGCCCATCAGCGATTGGGAGTTTTATCAAGAAATTAAAAAAGCCGGGGTCATTGTGGTTCCCGGCAGTCCGTTTTTCCCTGGGTTAAAAACCGAGTGGCAGCATACCAAACAGTGCATTCGCATTAGCCTCACGGCTACCCCAGAGGAAATCGAAACGGCTATGAAACGTTTGGCAGAAGTGACAGACCGCGTTCACGCCCAAAAGTAAAGAATTATGACAAACCCCTTGCCAAATAAACCTTTTTCTGCTAAGTCAGAAGTGGAATGGTTGGAAATTGGCAAAATTGTTGCTCCCCAGGGCATCAAAGGGGAATTGCGGGTAGTGCCAGATTCCGATTTTCCAGAACGGTTTTTAGAACCGGGAACTCGGTGGTGGCGGCGTTCGCCTGATAGTACGCCCCAACCGATTCAACTATTGCAGGGGCGCTACCATCCAGGGAAATCTCTCTACATTGTACAGCTAGAGGGGGTCAGCGATCGCGAACAGGCAGAAGCTTGGCGTGGCTGTCGTCTTTTGGTTCCGGCTAGCGAACGACCCCAACTGGAAGCTGGAGAATACCACGTCATGGATTTAATTGGGGTGTCGGTGTACCACCAGCAGACCCAGGCTTATATCGGTCAAGTGGTGGATACCATGGTGGCTGGCAACGACTTGTTGGTGATTCAACCTGCCACCGAAGCAAACAATACCGAATCGGGGTCGAAGAAAAAGCGATCGCAGCGCCAACTTTTGATTCCCTTTGTAGAGGCGATTGTGCCATTTGTCGATTTAGAAAGCGATCGCATAGAAATTTTACCACCAGAAGGCTTATTAGATTTATAAAACCGAGACCATCAAAAAGCTAAGAATATCGTTGCTGCACCAGTTCCTGAAGGCTAGATACCTTCACCCCTTCACCAATCGCCTCCGCTTGCCATTTGCCATCTCGGCGGCATACTTCTGCCAAAATCACGCCAGTTTTATCTTGATAGGAATTGTCAGAAAGGTCGTAGCAAGCAATTTCATGCTCGTGTTCCAAATCCACCAAACGTACGTAAGCATCGTGTACTTGTCCCAGATTTTGTTTCCGAGGGTAAGATTCGTAAATCGTAGCCACAAAAACCAACTTAGCAATCCGACTGGGGATTTTGGGTAAAGTGACAAGAATCTGTTCCTTATCGTGCCTGTATTCTTCTTCGTCTTCTTCCTCTTCTTCTTGAATCAATTTTCCAGTTTGATTGTCTCCTAAATGAGAAATAGAACCAGAAGGATGTTTCAGATTACCATAATAAATAACATCATTACCTTTTTGTACTTTGCCATTTTCATCCAAACACAAAACAGCACTATCTAGGTCAAAATCCGACTGAAAGAACTTTTTCAGACCGCGACCTTTGGTAATTTCCCAGCCCAAACCACACAAAAGTGCCGTCAGACCAGGTGCTTCTTTTCTTAGAGTAATTCTTTGTCCGGTTGTCAGTTTAATAGCCATGGGTCTTAACCATCTCGCTTGCAACAAGTGTCATTCCCCAATTTCATATTATGCCGAATCTCATGCCCAACATCGGCAAAACGCTTGCCAATTTCGCTTGCCTTGAAGGAACAAAACCAAAAACGCTCGATAGGGGAAAGCAACCAAAAGATAGAAATTTGGCTATCTTTACTGGTTGGAAATTTACTCGATCGTACGTCCTATTGTATCTCGCTACAGAGAAAATGTTTGGTGGGGTTTCCGGCCCTTGCCAGGGTGAAGGTTCCGGAAACCACAAAATCCTATTTGCTCTTTTGTACGAAGGCAAAATCAGCAGATTGGGCGGTAGCAGCTTCTTGAGGTTCTTGAGCTTTGTACAATCGCCACCTCGTTACCGCAGGACCAAACAATTCAAATACCATGGTGGTACTAACAATAACTGAAACCAAAAACTGTCCCAGTTGCGGGAAATATTCCAAAGTGATGACAGCCAAACCTAGAGCAATACCAGCTTGGGGAAATAGACTCCAGCCAATATTTTGGCGCACCACAGGTTCTGCATTTACCAGGCGGGCAGCCAAACTACCACCCACAACAAATCCCAAACAACGAGCTAAAACGTATAAAATACCAATGACACCCAGACTTTGCAGCGCGGAAAGGTCTAGTTCGCATCCTGCCAACAGGAAGAAAATGACCAAAAACGGTTCGCTGACATCTTCGACAGTTAGGAAAATATTTTGTTTGGGTTGGGCGCGATTTTTCGCCACGGTCGCACCAAGCACAATACAGGCAAGTAGATAAGAAATTTTGAGCTGATAGGCCAGACCAGCACAGAGAAAGAGAAATCCTGTAATCTCTAACAAACTAGGTTTGCCTTTTTCCAAACGACCCACTAACCGTGCCATAATCCAGCCAATGGAAATGCCCAGAAGAAAGGCACCGCCAATTTCCCAAAGACCGCCTAGAATTTCTTGCGTGGGTTCTCCTTTACCAGCGATTGTTTCTGCAGCTACTAACAAAACGCTAAAAAGGATAACACCCAATATATTATCAAAAGCCAATACGCTAACAATAGTATTGGTTAACTTGCCTTTGGATTTGGTTTCGCTAATCACATCCAAAATGGCTGCCGGTGCAGAAGCTGGGGCTAACCCAGCTAGCAATAGGGCAAATACAATATCCCCACGTAGAAAGTAGGCAGCACAGAAGACAAAGCCAGAAGCAAGGACAGCTTTGCCTAAAGAGATAGAAAAGACAGGAAATCCTTTTTTGAAGAAATCAAAATCGATGAACGCTTCTCCCAATCGAAAGGCGACCATTGACAGGGCAATGTAGGACATGATTGGGAACAGTTCTACGATTTCGTCGGGAACGAGGTTGAGAACGGAAGGACCGATGATTAACCCCGAGATTACAAGCAATGTAACGCGCGGCAGGCGCAAAGTACGAGCGATCGCATAAGCACTGCCGCCGAACATTAAAAATATGCCTAAAACAAAAATATTTGGCAGTTCGGTGGCTTCCATAGCGAACTTTATTCCCTAAAATTGGGTTCTCAGAAAAGCAAAGTACATTGCGAGTTTACCACCAAGGTTGTTGAATGTGCCAAGGTGGGATGGTTTTGCCGATGGAATTGCTGGTATAATAGGCATATTGTGGTTTTTCTAGACGGTCGCGATCGCTTGCCAGCAATCAATTCCCTATTATTGACTTTCTTCTAATTCGCTATAGTTTTTGTATGCTTGGCGAAGTTCGGCAAGAAATATTTTTGACAACCAATCTGGTTCTAGAACTCGAACATTGGCACCGTATCGCAAAAGACGTTGCCGCAGCCAAAACACGCAATCCTCTTTGGTAATAATTTCTACACAATTGCGATCGCGATATACCTCGGATTCGCTACGGCGACGGGGTTGGTAATGGCGTAGCGGTCCGCTCATACGATAGCGTACTTCCATGGTGGGAAAATGGAAAACACACCAAGGCGTTTGGGAGGATCGAACGGCCAACCAACATTGCTTTTCCAAGTGATGCTAGATGCGGGCGTTTTGAAGCCAACCTTAACCGGCGGCTCTCCCAAGTCTGGACAATGAAGAAACGATAATTCTATAATTGGTCAAACACACATTTTCGAGGCATCCCTTCAGATATGGGAATGCAAAGCTTCTTGCTATATCTGATTTTTGGGCGATGCCGTCTCCTATTAATGAATCCCGGCAACGGGATTGAAACAACTATGGCTGGTATTAGGCAGTTACTCTTTATGTTGGTTTCCTATTAATGAATCCCGGCAACGGGATTGAAACATGTGGAAGCACTAGCCACAGCACAAAACTTAGTAGGTTTCCTATTAATGAATCCCGGCAACGGGATGGAAGCCACTCAACTTCCACCTAAGCTGTAGCCACTGCCAGGTATTTCCTGTTAAGGAATCAATATCTCAAGAACCAATAATGTCCCCAAATGTAAAAGAATGTAAAAAACTGTAGCCCGATCGCTGCAATAGATCGGACAATAATAAGGTTGACCGATATAGGACTCGGATCGCACGAATTCATTTTCATTGGTATGTTCGAGCAAACGTTTAAAAATATTGATGATGCGCTCAGGCAAGAGGCGGGCTGTACGACCGAACTCGACTATATTGAGCAAACATCATGGCTGCTGTTTTTGAAATATCTTGACGATTTGGAATCTGAGGAAGCAGAAAGGGCAGAATTAAGGGGACAAGACTATCAGTTTATCCTTGATGAACCCTATCGCTGGTCGGCATGGGCTGCCCCCAAGCGGGAAGATGGGAGACTGGATGAAGATCGCGCCTTGACCGGCGATGATTTGACTGCTTTTGTCAATAACAAACTGTTCCCCTACCTGCAAAGCTTCAAGAATACGGCGGACGACCCCAACACCATTAAATATAAAATTGGGGAAATCTTTTGGGAGATCAAAAGCAAATTCCAGAGTGGCTACACCATGCGCGATGTTCTGGATGAAGTGGATGATTTGCAGTTTAAGTCGCAACAGGAAAAACACGAACTCTCCCATCTGTATGAAGCCAAAATCCGGAATATGGGCAATGCTGGGCGCAATGGCGGTGAGTATTACACGCCCCGTCCTTTGATTCGTGCCATGATTCAGGTGATTAAGCCGAAAATTGGCGAGCAAATTTACGATGGGGCTTGCGGTTCCGCAGGGTTCCTTTGCGAGGGGTATGAGTATCTAAGCAACCAAGAAAACCTCACCACCGAAGATGTAGAAACGTTGCGGGAACGGACATTCTACGGGAAAGAGAAAAAGAGTCTGGCTTATGTCATCGGCATTATGAACACGATCCTACATGGGATTAATGCCCCCAATATCATCCACACCAATACCCTGACCGAAAATGTAAACGATATCCAACCTAAAGACCGGGTTGATGTCGTAATGGCTAACCCGCCGTTCGGAGGAACAGAACGGAAGGAAATCAGGCAAAATTTCCCCATTCAAACCGGGGAAACGGCATTTCTATTCTTACAACACTTCATCCGTAAGCTAAAGAATGGCGGACGAGGCGCAGTCATCATCAAAAATACTTTCCTTTCCAATGCCGATAATGCCTGCCGTTCCCTGCGAGAAGAATTATTAAATAGTTGCAATTTGCATACTATCTTAGATTGTCCCGGTGGCGTTTTTCTTGGGGCAGGGGTCAAAACGGTGGTATTATTTTTCGAGAAAGGCAAACCCACCGAAAAGATTTGGTATTACCAGTTAAAACCGGGACGCAGTTTAGGTAAAACCGATCCCCTTAATGATGACGATCTGAAAGAGTTTGTAGAACTGCAAGCGACTTCTGCTGAGTCCGAGAGGTCATGGACAGTCAATGTGAATGATATTGACCGCGAAACATTTGATTTATCAGTAAAGAATCCCAACACACCGGAAGAAGATCCGTTACGAGATCCATCCGAAATATTGGCGGAAATTAAAGCATTGGATGAAGAAAGTGAAGAGATTCTTACCAAAATTGGAGGAATGTTGTAATGAATAGATGGAAAATTATAGAACTAGCTGAAGTCTGTTCAGTTTTCACCGATGGAGATTGGGTTGAAAAAAAAGATCAAGATACTTCGGGAATTAGATTGATTCAAACAGGAAATATAGGTATTGGTGATTTTAAAAACAGAATAGAAAAAGCTCGATATATTAGTTATGAAACATTCAAAAAATTAAATTGTAAGCAAGTATTCGAGGGGGATTGTCTAATTTCTAGATTGCCTGATCCTGTTGGGAGAGCTTGTATTATTCCTGATACAGGCGAAGATATGATTACAGCAGTTGATTGCACTATTGTCAGATTCAAGGAAAATATAATTCACCCAAAATTTTTTACGTTTTATTCTCAAAGTTACAAATATATTAGGCAAGTTAATAGTGTTTGTACTGGAACAACTAGAAAAAGGATTAGTAGAAAAAATCTAGCAAAATTAAGAATTCCTCTACCCCCTCTTTCTGAACAAAAGCAGATTGTAGAAATATTAGATAAGGCATTTGAGGGAATCGATCGCGCGATCGCGAACACCGAAAAAAACCTTGCTAATGCCCGTGAAGTTTTTGAGAATTATCTAAATAACATATTTTCCCAACAGAGTGAAGATTGGGTCGAGAAGAAATTACGAGATTTAATTGAAATTTCGCATGGGTATGCTTTTAAGGGATCCGATTTCAAAGAAAGTAATGATTCGACCAAACCCATAGTTTTAACTCCTGGAAATTATACGGAAAGAGGGAAACTGTATTTTACGCCAAAAAATACTAAACGACTTATGAATAATCCCCCAAACGGTTATCTATTTAATATTGGGGATTTAACAATAGTTATGACAGATCTTTCTTCCAAAATGAAAATTTTGGGAAAACCAGCTTTTATTGAACATCCCAACATTCTTCATAACCAGCGAATTGGTCGTGTTATCTTCAAAAATAATCTTGTAAATTCCAAGTACCTATTTTATTTCTTACAAACTCGAATTATATCTGATTATATTAAAGCCACAGCTACAGGTACAATGGTTCGTCACACTGCCCCTAAAAGGATACTAGCTAATAATATTTATTTGCCAAAAAACCCCAACAAGCAAAGTGAAATTGTAGAAAAACTAGATCGAGTATCGGCTCAAACGGAACGCCTCGAAGCTATTTACCAACGCAAACTCGAATCCCTGCAAGAATTAAAACAATCCCTTCTCCACAAAGCCTTTACCGGAGAACTGACCAACTCCACTGTTGAGGAAATCGCAGCATGAATGAAGAAGAAACCAGAGCGGAATTAATCGATTCTGCTCTCCGTGATGCTGGTTGGGGAGAGGTAGAAGGGAGTCGGGTGCGTCGGGAACTTTTAGCCCCTGGGCGTTTAATTGGTGGGGGAAAACGTGCCCCTGCAAAAGCAGCGGATTATGTTCTGATTTACTATAACCATAAATTAGCAGTCATTGAAGCTAAAAAGCGCGAGGCTCCTTATACAGAGGGCGTACAGCAAGCTAAAGAGTATGCCCAATCATTACAAACTCGCTTTGCTTACGCCACCAATGGCGATCGCATTTATCAAGTTGATATGCGAACAGGGCGCGAACAGGAAATTACGGCTTATCCTAGCCCCCAACAACTATGGAATCTAACTTACAGTGAAGCCAACGAGTGGCGCGATCGGTTTGCTGAAATTCCCTTTGAAGATAAAGGGGGGAGTTGGGAAGCTCGTTACTATCAGCATAATGCCATTACCAATATCTTAGAGGCGATCGCGCAGGGAAAACGGCGCATCCTGCTAACCATGGCAACGGGAACCGGAAAAACCTTTATCGCCTTCCAACTGTCGTGGAAACTATTTCAGAGTCGCTGGAATCTTTCTGGAAAGCCCACTCGCCGTCCCCGTATCCTATTCCTTGCCGATCGGAATATATTAGCTAACCAAGCCTTTGGCGATTTTTCTGCCTTTCCCGATGATGCCTTAGTTCGCATCGATCCCGATATCATCAAGAAAAAAGGGAAAGTTCCCAAAAATGGCAGCATCTTCTTTACCATCTTTCAAACTTTTATGACGGGGAAAGATAGCGAGGGCAATCCCGCCCCCAACTTTGGAGAATATCCCCCCGATTTCTTCGATCTTGTCATTGTTGATGAATGCCATCGCGGCGGTGCCAATGACGAAAGCACTTGGCGCAGCATTCTGGAATATTTCTCCCCGGCTGTACAGCTAGGATTAACCGCAACTCCCCGCCGTGATATCAACGCCGATACTTATGACTACTTTGGGAAACCCGTTTACACCTATTCCCTCGCCAACGGCATCGAAGATGGCTATCTTACGCCGTTCAAAGTCAAGCAGATTGAAACTAGCCTTGATGAATATGTTTATAGCGAAGAAGACAAGGTGTTAGCGGGACAAATTGAAGAAGGTCGGGTTTATACAGAAAAAGACTTCAATCGCATCATTGAGATGCGTCCCCGCGAAGCCTATCGGGTCAAACTCTTTATGGAGGACATCGACCAAAACGAGAAAACCCTAGTTTTCTGCATGGATCAAGACCATGCCCTGATGGTGCGGGATTTAATCAACCAAATGAAAATTAGCACCGACCCCAACTATTGCGTCCGGGTTACGGCAGATGATGGAAAACTGGGAGAACAGCAACTGCGAACCTTTCAGGATAACGAAAAAAGCATTCCCACCATTCTGACCACTTCCCGTAAATTGTCCACTGGGGTTGATGCCCGCAATGTCCGCAATATTGTCTTGATGCGTCCCATTAACTCCATTATTGAGTTTAAGCAGATTATTGGCCGGGGAACGCGGGTCTTTGAAGGGAAAGACTATTTCACCATCTACGATTTTGTCGAGGCTTACAAACACTTTTACGACTACGAATGGGATGGCGAACCGGAACCCCCGACACCGATTACCCCAAAAGAAGGCAAATCCGGCAACGAGTCTAGCGGAGATAATAACGATCGTCCCGAACCGGAAGAACAAGACACCGGCAACCAACGCCAAAAAGTAGTTATCGAATTGGCTGACGGCAAAGAACGAACCATTCAGCACGCCATTCAGACTACCTATTGCAGTCCGGAAGGCAAACCCCTCTCTGCCCAAGAATTTATTGAACGACTTTATGGGGAATTGCCGGAACTGTTTCAAGATGAAGCCCAACTGCGATCGCTGTGGAGTCGCCCCGATACTCGCAAAGCCCTATTACAAGGGCTAGCGGAAAAGGGATATGGCGATGAAGCCTTGGCCGATATCAGCCGAATCATTGATGCCGAAAAAAGCGATTTGTTTGATGTCCTAAACTACATTGCCTACGCGGAACCACCCATTAGCCGTCGGGAACGGGTTTTTGCCAACAAGAATCTTATTTTCTCCCGCTATATTGAGAAACAGCAGGAATTTCTCGATTTTGTTCTGAACCAATACATCGAAGTCGGGGTTAGTGAATTAGATAACAATAAACTTCCCAATTTACTAGAACTAAAATATGGGAGTATTGACGATGCTAAGAAGGAACTAGGAAACATTCCAGAAATTAAGAATGTCTTCGTAGAGTTCCAACAATTTCTATACAATACCAGCCAAGCAGCTTAGTTTCCAACGAATTAATTTGACATATAAATGGATTTTAGCTTTTCAATGAATCCCGGCAACGGAATTGAAACTTAGCTCCATTATTAACTTTTCTTTTATCTTCAGGAAGGTTTCCTATTAATGAATCCCGGCAACGGGATTGAAACATTTTAATGAATCCCGGCAACGGGATTGAAACAATTACAAAATCGGGAAAAATAAGATTGAGGAAAAGCGATCGCTATTTCCCAAATCAGAACCCTCCTCAATCTTCCACACAGACATAGCAAACACAAACAACCTATCTCACCAACCAAAAGAGCCTACTCTTAAACCAAACTAATCGTTGCCAGCGAACCCTTTTACCATTTCAATCCAAATCTAAAGATTTCCCACTCAGTAAATGAGAATATATTGCAACAAAAAAACGAGATTGCGACTTTTCAGCAAATAGGGTACGATCGAAACATCCTGAAAAGGATCTAATGTGGGCTTTTATTGCCAAAATTACCCCAAACACCCAATTTGGAAGCCGAAACGTCCATCTTTCCGTCGAACCTCACCGCGATCGCCTCTCCAAAAACCAGTCGGCGCGTGATTAAGTTTTATGAAGCCGCCGCGACCTCCTTTGACAAAATCGGATTTTTATGGTATGCAACGCCATCAAAAATGCTAGCTGGTTGGATAGAGACACGCTACAGCCAACCATAAATGCCAAATGAAACTTCCCAAAATTGCTACCAGCCTTCTATTCGCCGTGGGATTGCTGTTCGTACCAAGTTCCACCACAGCGCAAACCACCGTCGTCGTAGAAAGAATTAAAGATGGCGACACCTTCGTCACCCAAAACAACCAAAGCATCAGACTCGCCTGTATCGACGCTCCCGAAAGCCGTCAAACTGATGGCGTGGCGGCGACCCAATATCTCACCCGTTTGATTCCCCCAGGAACGCAAGTGCAAATCATTCCAGTAGACCGCGATCGCTTCGGACGTACCATTGCAGTTGTCTATCACAATAGCAACATCAACCAATCCATGGTCAAATCCGGACATGCAGCGGTCTATCGGCAATATTTGAACAACTGTTCCAATAGCCGCCAAGCCTTGCTAGCAGCAGAACAAAAAGCCAAACAGCAAAATCGAGGCATGTGGCATCAAGAAAATCCCTGCATGCCCTGGGATTTCCGTTCTGGAAACTGCCACTCAGCGCGATCGCAACCAGCAAATGACGGTAGCTGCGACCCCTCCTACCCCGATGTTTGCATTCCCTCGCCGCCGCCGGACCTGGATTGCGGCGATATTTCCGAAAGAAGATTTCGCGTCCGAGGATCGGACCCCCATCGGTTTGATGGCGATAACGATGGAATTGGTTGTGAGAGCTAGAAATCAAAAAATCCAATTTTATGGCTTGGTAGAAGATAGGGAATCTTGAGATACGAGCGATCGCTTGATTCCCTTGAATGGCATTTTTATCTTCAATTGGAACAAAATCTTCCCATATGGCATTAAGTTTTATTTCCCAATTCCCCATCTTTACCGTTCGTAAAAGATAAACTGGCGGCAACTTGTTTGCTGTCGCCAAACGGAAAAAAACTTGACCATGTCTGTATTTGACCAATTGCTAGCCAGAGTCGGCATTGGGTCTGCAACCGTCGATACCCAATTAAACAAAGACACTTTTGTTCCTGGGGAAACCATCGAAGGAGAAATCTTGATGAAAGGAGGGGAAGCTTCCCAGGAAATTGAAAATCTTTACCTCTACATCACCACGGAATATAAATGCGAAGTGGAAGATGAGGAGGGGGAAGAAACAACAGTCTGGGAAAAATATATTCTCGCAGAACATCGCCTAGGAGATAGCTTTTCTTTAGAACCCGACCAAGAACACAACCTTCCCTTTTCCTGCCAGCTTCCTTACGAAACGCCTATTACAGTAGGAGACCAACCCGTCTACATAAGTACGGGATTGGATATTTCTTTTGCACTCGATCCCCAAGATAAAGATGACATCCAAGTCAATCCCCATCCAGCCGTGGAAAAAATTTTAGCAATTCTCAACGAACTTGGATTCGAAGTGCATAAAGCTGAATGCAAGCAAAGTTCTCTTTTTGAAGACAGAATTCCTTTCGTTCAAGAATTTGAATTTCATCCTAGCGGTTCTTACGAAGACTATTTGGACGAACTGGAAGTGATTTTCTTTTTAGAAGAAGGCGAAAGCTTGGATATTTTTATGGAAATCGATCGCCAAGCACGGGGTTTGAAAAGTTGGTTCCAGGAAATAACAGATACGGACGAAAGTCAAGTTAGAATTAGCTTGAATTCAGAACAATTAAATCTCAACTTTGACGAACTAACATCTTTCTTTGATAGGGCTATTCAAAAGCGTTTGGAGAGCTAATTGTTTGACTTTCCTTTCTCCATGCTAAAATTACTTTCATGGATTTGTATCTACCACTTCGCGATCTCCCAATTACATTATCAAAAACCCATCAAACTGGCCATTCTTCGTATTGGTAAGCACTATCCCAAAATACCCATTCCAAACGCGAAGACATGGTAAAGGCTGATTCCATACGTTCGCGCATAGCTGGTGTTGTTGCTGCTGCCACTTCATCGGTTATCGCGATCGCAGATTCTACCGCTTTGGCAAAATCTTCCCCCGAATACATATCGATCCATTTTTGATAGGGATGGTCGGGTATGGCATGTTCGCCAATGTAACGACCCACTTCCTGATAAATCCAAAAACAGGGTAAAAGAGCGGCTATTGCTTCTTCATAGGGTTGCAATGCAGCTGTGGCTAACAGAAAATTAGTATATGTAAAGCAACCAGGTGCTTTGGGAACGTCTACTTCGATTTCGTATTCAGCAAAAAACGCTTCATGCAAACCCCTCTCAGCCGCGATCGCGCCTTGAGCAAATTCTAGAAATTGTACCACGCGATGAGGTATCGTAGACTTCGCACCTACCAAAGCCAAAGCGCGAGCAAAATCCACCAAATACAAGGAATCCTGTTTGAGGTAAAATTGAAATGTCTCCTGGGTCAGGGTACCCTGCATAAATTCCTGGTTAAAAGGATGCTCTAAAATGCTCTGATAGATCGGTTGAATATTCTTCCAAAGCGTATTTGTAAATCTCATAGACCGATCCTCAATTTTATAATTTTTTCTCGTATGAGCTAGCCGTCGCGATCGCCAATTGCCACCCACTAGCCATTGAAAATCAAAACAAACGCTCCCTTGGTATCAAAATTTCTACCAATCGAACAAGCGAAAAATAAAAGAAGAGCCAACTGCTATTAGCTCGCGTTCCAAAAAGCGGGCAGCGGGAATCGAACCCGCATCATCAGCTTGGAAGGCTGAGGTTTTACCACTAAACTATGCCCGCAACCAGGGAGCGTCTTGCCTTTACCTACGCAAGCATAAACTACCATAACATATTTTCTAGAGCTGGTCTAGAGAAAAATGAAATTTTGGCCGCTGTCGGCAAGATATGTTTCCAGGCGAGCGCCAGCCAAAAACAAAGTATTAAATTTCACCGACAGGGGGGAGCGCTTCGAGATAATCTAGATAAAGGGTGACAAAAACAATCGGACCCTATGTCCAATTCCCGTTTGGGAGGAAGCAACTTATGGAAAATTGCTCCAAGTATCGCTGGTCGGTGGCACTCGCGATCGCAGCTATGGGAATCTTGCCTGGCTATGCATCAACGTTGTCGGCATCCACCAATCCAGTTTTTCTATCCCAACAACAGCAACCTCCCCGCTTTATCCAACCGCCACGATTTGTGGAAGCTGTGGCTACCCACAACAACAGCAACGCAACCACCTCTACCTATTATTTCACCATTCGCGTACCGGAAGGTGCCGGTGCTTCCCTACGCCAGATACAGCTAGAACAACTGGAAGGGGTGGAATTTGTACGGTTGCGCCAAGGCAAACATGTGGCCTTTTTAGGAACCCGTTCCGAGAGGGGAGAAGAAATTCCCATTGCCTCTGTCAAACGCGATCGCGATCGACGCATCTTTACCGTTGTTCTCGATCGACCCGTTCTTACTGGTAGCCATGTTACCATTGGTTTGCGTCCGGTACGCAATCCTGACACTGGGGGCGTTTACTTATATAGAGTGGGTGTATCTCCAAGTGAAGAATCTCCCTGGCAAGTCATTGGGGTAGCACGCTTGCATTTCTACGACCGCGGCAACAACGATGGGGTCGAACTGGATTTATAACACGCGCGCGAATTGGTGAAGTGCGGGAAACGAGTTGGTTTTGGGAAACAAACAGTTGCGTGCGATCGAAAACACCAACTCTTTGCGATCTGAGGCTATTCCCTGTCAAAATTTTCATATAAAGCTAGAATAAAATCCATAAAACCAACTATATTTTTCTGCAAACAACCCATACGCCATTGTGCAAACGACTCCATTCCTTAGATTCCCTGCAAATCTTCTTCCTCTACCGCTATGTTTGTTCCCTCATCCCAGTCGCATCCAGACCCGAGCTTTGTCGAGCTCGTACGCTTTAGCGATCGCATTGCCAAAACCAAGCCAGCTAAAACCATCAACCAACCCAAAACTTACGAAGAAGCGGAATATGTTCGTTTAAAACCTCGGGATGAAGCTCACGCTACCCCCCTTCCCCCTTTGCGAGAACGGGATACAAAAGCTCTAACCGCCTTATTCAATCGAGAAGATGCCGAAGAAATTCAGGATGATGTTAATAGTTACTTAAGCTGTTTGTTCCCTACACCCTGCTGGGAGGACGATCCGTTTGATTTTTTACAAGAGTATATTTCTTAATTTTTTGTTAGGTATTTCTATGGAAAGGTTGAATATTTATTGGGCAATCATAGGCAAGCATGTTATTTTACAAGTGGAAGTGAAAGCAAAATAGGTAAGTAGAAAAACGCAAACCCACCTGAATCGGAGGTGATTTTCAGTATGAGCGATATTACTCCCCAACAACTATCAGAAATCGTACAGCAGGACCAACAGTGGCTGGAAGAGAACTACGAAGAACTAAGCCAGAATTATTCTGGCGAAACAGTAGCGATTGAAGGTAAAAAAATTGTTGCCGTTGGCGACGACGCTGTAGAAGACTATTGTTTTTGCGACCAACCCGAAAACTCTTCCGGTCCTTTAATTCTCTCATTTCCCAGTCAAAAACAACAGTAGAAACTAGCTAAAAATTAAAATTCCCAGCTACGGCTCTATTCTATTGCAACCCAATTACCGCAGAACGGAAATTTAAGAATTTACCAACCAATTGGCCATTTTTTCTTGAGAGTTCACCAGATGCATGCCGGCATCAGCAAAACGTTGAAAGGTTTCGTTCGCTGATGCTGTAAAATCGACGACATCGGGAACAACAACCGGCGAGGTACAATCTTCAAGCAGGTAAACTTTGTTGGTCAAACTGGCATCTCGCGACTGAATTTCTGCCAGTAAATCTTCCACCGTCCAAGCAACGCAGTGGCTTTTGGCTTCCCCGGCAATGACAATCGCATCGTAGTCTAACAATTGTGCTAGCAAAGCTGTATTTTTCTGCGCGATCGCCCTTCCATCATATCCCTGCAACACCTCCGGAGAAAACACCGAATAATTCTCCGTTCGCGGATTGTCACCTTTCATCTCAAATTGAGTTTGGCTGCGACGCGCTATATTGTGAAAAAACACCGCTTCTTCCACCGCCGGTACCAACGCATGACCAATCCCTCCTAACATGGAATGATACGGCCATATGGTTAGGGGATATTTACCAGCAGCTGTCAGTTGTTCCACATAATGGATGGCATCTTTTTGCAGGGAGTTGCAGTCACCATCCGCCACGCTGTCGGCAACCGCTGGATTGACTTGCCAAACCCCATTGCGAACATCTTCCCAAGAAATCACCGTTAGCGGTTCGGGATGTTCCCCGGCATCGTTGACCCAAAAAATGGCATGGAATACCTGCATGGCGGTGTGGGTATCCATGGTGGGAACAATGGTGGTAATATTGGCTAAGTTGCGATAAATAAACGCGCACAGCCGCTGGTTGTCTTCAATTGCTGCCTTACCATTTTCGCCGCCAACGTACAAACCAAATCCCGGAATACAGAACGTATTTTGTACGTCTACCAACAACAAACAGGTGCGAAATTTATCTTCTTTGGCTGGTGGAATTTGATATTTTTGGGACCAGGCTTCGGCATCCGCGGCGCGTTGTTGGTAGGGAACCCGCCAAATTGCGCCAACTCGATCCGGTTGGAAGTGGGAAGGAATGGGAAATTCAGAAAACATAGCCATCAGAAACCCCCAACACAGTTATTTTTTGTCGAAATTGCTCCGATGGGATAGCCATGGTGGGAAGATGGGGATAGCAGGTAGCATTGCCTGTTTCTTAATTGTAATGCATGCGATCGCGAAGCGTTAAATTGGAAATCGATTTTTTGCCAATCTCCCCTAGTCTCTGGGGTTGCTTTGCGATAAACTGAACAGCGATCGCCTGTAGGGAGGAACGATAGCCAAACTTCCCCACAGAAAATTAATTTTTATTTTCTATTCTTCTATGAAAGCACTCATTCTCTCCGGTGGCAAAGGAACGCGCCTGCGTCCGCTCACTTATACCGGTGCCAAACAATTGGTTCCCGTGGCGAACAAACCCATTCTTTGGTACGGCATTGAAGAAATTGTCGATGCTGGCATTACCGACATTGGCATTATTATCAGTCCGGAAACAGGGGAAGAAGTAAAATCACTTACGGGAAATGGCGATCGCTTCGGTGCTAGCATTACCTATATTTTACAAGAAGAACCCGCCGGACTGGCCCATGCGGTCAAAATTGCCCAGGAGTTCCTGCAAGAAGCACCCTTTATTATGTATTTGGGGGATAATATTATCGAAGGCGGCCTGGGAGAGTTTTTAAATAACTTCAACCAAAAACACTTAGACGCTTTAATTTTTCTGCGTCGGGTATCCAATCCCAGTGCCTTTGGCGTTGCCGATGTGGATCCTGACGGTCGGGTCTTGCAATTGGTGGAAAAACCCCAAGACCCCCCCTCCAATTTAGCATTGGTAGGCGTGTACTATTTTTCCCAAACCATCCACGAAGCGATCGCCAGCATTCAACCATCCACCAGGGGAGAACTAGAAATCACCGACGCCATTCAATACCTCATCAACAAAGGCAAACGTGTGGAAGCCAGAGAACTAACCGGTTGGTGGTTGGATACCGGCAAAAAAGATGACCTGCTAGAAGCCAATCGCATCATTCTCGATACCAAACTCACCCCAGCCACCCAAGGGGAAATCGACGATAGCAGCCAAATTATCGGTCGCGTGGAAATCGGCAGCGGTACTCGCGTTATCAATTCTTCTATTCGCGGCCCCGCCATTATTGGGAAAAATTGCTATCTAGAAAACTGTTTCATCGGCCCCTATACCAGCATTGCCGACGGCGTCACCCTCATCGAAGCCGATTTAGAACACAGCGTGGTTCTGCAGCAAGCCACCATCGACGGCATTCACCAACGCATCGTCGATAGCGTCATTGGCAGAAAAGCACATTTATGCGTCGCACCCAGACGACCCAAAGCTCTACGATTTATGATTGGAGACGACTCAAAAATTGAATTGGCGTGATTTACCTAATTACCGTTAACTACTATTCTACCGACCTGATTAAAAATTTGCTGCGATCGCTTCCCGCCTGTGGAGAAGTTTCCTACCAACTCATCGCCGTCAACAACTCTCCCCAAGACCACCAATTTGCCACCCTTTCCCATCCCTGTCTGGTTCCCATTTACCTGCAAGACAACATTGGCTTTGGGGCCGCTTGCAATTTAGGATTGGAATGGGTCCTACGCCACGACCCCTGTGCGTTGGTTTGGTTGGTCAATCCCGATACCCAGCTACCTCCCGGCAGCCTCATGCAAGCCATGGCATTTTTCCGCGACCATCCCGAAGTTTCTTTATTAGGAACCACGATTTACGAACCCAACGGCGAAATTTGGTTTGGCGGCGGCAAATTTTCTCCCGCTACCGGCAAAATCACCACAGCCACCTACTACTCCCCCTATCGACCACTTCCCTACTACCGTTGCGACTGGGTTAGCGGTTGCAGCTTGCTAGTAAATTTGAAACGATTTCCCGAACCACCACAATTTGACCCCGACTATTTTTTATACTATGAAGATTTCGATCTGTGCCAGCGCTACCGCCACCAAGGTCATCTTATTGGTATTACCCCGCATATCAATATCTACCACTTTCCTTCCCAAATTACAAACCGCCACCTTCGCCACAAGTTCCACCACAGTACCGCCAGTTACTTGCTAGCTTTAGAAAAACACGCTACGACTTCTGCGTTTTGGTGGCGGCTGCTGCGGCTATTTTTCCACGGTTTGTGGTTGCTGGTATTTCAAAAAGAGGTGGGAGTTGGTAAACTTTCCGGTATTGGGTTTTACATCAAGCGTCGTTGGGGCTAATTGACTGTTGGGTGAGTTACTGGTTAATTTATCGTTTTTAATTCCCAAACCTACGGGATTGGCTACCTATGCCAAAAATATCTTTCCACATTTGGCGGATTTAAATCCCACGCTGCTGGTTGCCGATACCATTCCCGGTTACCACTGCTATCGGGTTCCCGCAAATATGAACCCCGATGCTGGCAAATGGGGTCACCTCAAACGGCTGTTTTGGACACAATTTCGTTTGCCTCAAGTGTACCAGCGATCGCGTGCCAATTTGTTATTTTCGCCGATTCCAGAAGCGCCCCTGCGGTCAAGCTGTCGCCACGTGGTGACGGTTCACGATTTGATTCCCCTGCGATTTCCCCGGCGTTTCTCTCCCCTGGTTCCCTATCACCGCTACTATATTCCCCAGGTTTTGCGAGAGGCGGAACATATTATTTGCGATTCGGAGGCAACTGGCAAGGATATTGTCGATTTTTTGCAAATTCCGGCGAAAAAAATTACCCCGGTTCCTCTGGCTTACGATGCCAGCCACTTTCGCTTTTTGGATTTGCCGACGCAGAATTACTTTTTTTATATTGGTCGCCACGATGCTTATAAAAATTTATCCCGCCTGGTCGCAGCTTTTGCCAAAATTGCTAATTTGGGAGAGTGTCAGTTGTGGATTGCTGGTCCTAACGATTCTCGCTATACGTTACAGCTACGGCAGCAGGCAGAGGCGTTGGGAATTTCCCAACAGGTAAAATTTGTGGGATATATTGATTACAACCAGTTGCCAAAAGTTCTCAATCAGGCGCTGGCGTTGGTGTTTCCCAGTTTGTGGGAGGGATTTGGTTTGCCAATTTTGGAGGCGATGGCTTGCGGAACGCCGGTGGTGACTTCTAATATTTCTTCTATGCCAGAAGTGGCGGGGGATGCGGCGCTTTTGGTGAATCCATACGAAACCGAAGAAATTGCCGAAGCTATGAAAGCGATCGCGACTGATTCTCAATTGCGATCGCGTTTGCAAGAAGCGGGTTTGCAGCGTTCTCGCCAGTTTAGTTGGGAAAAAACAGGGCAAAAAACGGCAAATATTTTGCAACAATTTTGTGGGTAGCAAGATGGATAAGAACCGTCCCTAAAATGGGGGTAGTCTATACTTGATGGAGATTCCTGGCAACTGTATGATGTATGATTTTCCCATTCATTCGAGTTCGGAGTTAATGCGAGAGCGACGGGAATCTACATCGAGATGTTCTTCCAATCGATAGAGAGCCGCATTAAGAGATTCTTCTTTGGTTCCCAAGCTGTCGCCAGCATCGTTAAAAATTTCGTAGCGTCGGTCGTTGACCCCCAAATACTTCATGCTGCCTACAAATTCCCAATTGGCGGGTTCAATTTCGCGGTATACCCACATGATGGGTTCGCTCTTAAATTCATCGCTATACTGGATTTTGTAGTTATTGTTACTTGTGTGGCTAAATCCGTAGGCCATTGGGTTACCTCTTTTTTATCGTTATTCCTACTATACCGAATCCTACTCGCTATACCGAGGGTGGTTGGATAAGATATGCTACAAGCAGCGATCGCACCTAGAAATTACCGCCAACACCTCCCCAAGAGATTTAACTTGTATAACAAAATGATTGGTTGCAGCCAAGCAGCCATGAAGTATATTCTATCATGGGAGATAGTTTTTATCACTTCTGCCGGTGGAAAGATGGTTTTTAGATGATGATTGGATAATTTCTATACTTAAGATCCACCACTTTGCTTCGCCTTATATCCCCATCCAGTCAGAATCTCCACCAACTTTTCTGGATGTTCCCCTTGTATTTCAATGGTTTTCTCTTTCACCGTACCGCCAGTTCCGCATTGAGTTTTGAGTTCCTTCGCCAGTGCCTTCAGCCGTTCCGCCGACATTTGAAATCCACTGATAACCGTCACCGATTTCCCCTTACGCCCCTTACGAGAAACTTGTACGCGAATATCTTGCTCCGATGGAGATAGATTAACCTCCGCACGCTGCAGCGCTTCCGGGCTGGTACCAAACTCTTGGTGAGCGTAACGATTGTTTGATGGGGTTTTCTTCTTCTTCGATGCAGACATTATCCCTATAAAGACTTCGATGAAATTAATTTTTGATATAGTTTTATCAGGTTTTTCAGAACTTTCAGATAGAAATTCCTATCCAACCCTTGCTACCCATCCTACAACAATTTGAAGCGATTGCCCAACCGACCCAGTTCGATTTTCCGATCGAGAAAACGAGATTGGGGAACCTGCTTGTCGGTGTGGAGGTCTAGCAGCCAGGAAGTTCTCGATTCCTACAAAAGCGACAACAATTCTGTAGATTGAATGATGCGTAAAAATTCTCAATTTGCCCGATTTTACCACCGGTTGCCCCTGTGGAAACAAGCCTCAAGTGCGATCGCGGCCGCCTCTTTATTGGTAGCCGGATACAGCTGGCAGCCACCAGCCACCGCCAATCCCATAGAACGCAGCCAGGCAGAAACCCGCGCCGGCATGTCATCTGCTGTCGTAGATGCCGTTTTTCGGGATATTGTCCGCAGAACCAACGTTTCCCGTGCCAACCTTAATATTGTAGCGGTGGAAAAACGCACTTGGTCGGATGGCTGTCTGGGGTTGGCAGAGGAAGAAACCATCTGCACCCAACAAATGGTTTCTGGATGGCAGGTCATCGTCAAAAAAGACCTACAGCGGTGGGTGTATCGTACCAACGAATCGGGGTCGATAGTGAAGTTGGATACCGCTGCCACGCAATTGCTCGATCGTTCGCGTACTAGAATTGACGAACGGGGATGGGATGCTTTGGTGAATGTGGTGCGTCTAGTGGATGAAAGCAACCAAACCCAAAATATCGCGATCGCAACCCACGTTCTGGACAAGCCTACCACCACCTACGCCAATGCGGTTTACCAACTATTTGTGCGCCAAGGAGATCGCTGGCAGCTAGCCTATAATAGCACCGGCGCTCGCTTGATTGAAAACGAATCCGGACAAGAACTTTTGCCCCTTGAGGAGATTCCCCTCAGCAAAATTCGCGAAGTGGTGGGCGAAAATACTAACTTAGAAGATGTAGACATGAAAGCTGTCGTCCGGTTGCGCTACGATCTTTCTGAGAATAGAGATTTGCAAATTGTCCAAGAGAAAATTTCTGCCTATCAAAATATCTCTCGCATCAGCAAAGAACGTCTGGTGAGCTTGCGCCGAATTGAAACCAACCAAACCCAGGCTGGTACGTTCACCCTTGCCGTTCGCCAAAAACGGGTTACTTTGCCCGGCGTCATTGCCCGGCTTTCTGTGCGCGAGAAAACTTCCCAAGGCTATATGCGGGAACGATTCTTGGGCGATTTTCGCTATCAGATTGGGGAAGCGGCTCGATTTATCCGTGGCTTGCAAGAAGAAGACCGCTTGGTGGTACGTCTGTTTGACCTACAGAATCGCCCGATCGGTTATACGGAAACGGAATTGCTGGGTACCCATGCTTTGATTAATCTGATTCTTTCGGATACGCCGGAAAATGGGGTACTACGTACGGTGGTGACCCAGGATACCGACGAAAATCGGGAAATCGACCTGGATGGTCCCATGTATAGCTATTTTACAAGAGTGAGTGGCGTTGCTGCCGGTAATTACAGTCAGGCACGGGTAGTATTTTTACAGGATGCGGATGATGTAAATCTCAGCGATTTTGCCATCGCACGTCTGCCTTCACCGCAGCGGGAAAATACATATCAGGCTTCTTTCAAACAGGGGGCTTTTGCCGTGGTGAATCGTCGCCTGCGGGTGTTTTCCTCACAATTGGCATCTGCGATCGCTGCTCCTCCAGGTGAGGTGACGTATACGCTCAATCTTGACACTTCTAGCGGTATGGCGGTTTATGATATCAGCGGTTTGCTGGCGGATTATGAAGAGGTAGGAGTTACTCAAGGCAGGATTGACGATATTTGCGATATTGGCTGCGACGATGACGACGATGACGATGACGACGATGACGATGACGACGATGACGATGACGACGATGACGATGACGATTAAACGCTACCCATTGTAGAAAATCTCTCTGCAGCGATCGCGCCTTCTGTTGCATCTACCAACTTTTTCCCAACTGACAAAGCAGACAATTTCCAGACCCTACCATCGGGAAAAGCAAACCAGAACCAAGCCTACAAATCCCATTCTTTCGTATCCATGTTCCCCTCCTGTATTTTCCAGGACATGAGCCCATCCAATTTCCCTTTAGAATGACTGGAACAGCCCCTTTATAATGGAACTTGTTTGCCAAGTTTTTTTTTAATCAATCGTGACTACAACTTCCGAAAACACCAAAGCCTCAAATAACAACCAATATCCCGATGCCCTGGGGCGCTTCGGTCAGTTCGGCGGCAAATACGTTCCCGAAACCTTAATGCCTGCCCTCGCCGAATTGGAAAGTGCCTATCGCCAATACACCCAAGAACCATCCTTCCAAAGCGAACTGCAGCAACTGCTGCGCGATTACGTGGGCAGACCGACCCCCTTGTATTTTGCCAGCCGCCTCAGCGAACGATATGCCCGCGCCGATGGTAGCGGACCGCAAATTTATCTCAAACGGGAAGACCTCAACCATACTGGTGCCCACAAAATTAACAATGCCCTTGCTCAAGCCTTGCTAGCCAGACGTATGGGCAAAAAACGCATTATTGCCGAAACCGGGGCTGGTCAGCATGGTGTTGCCACGGCGACCGTATGCGCCCGTTTTGGCTTGCAGTGCGTGGTTTATATGGGCGTTCAAGATATGGAACGTCAAGCCTTGAATGTCTTTCGCATGGAACTGATGGGGGCAGAAGTGCGCCCGGTGGAAACTGGCAATGGTACCCTCAAGGATGCCACATCCGAGGCCATTCGCGATTGGGTAACCAACGTAACCGATACCCACTATATTATCGGTTCTGTGGCTGGTCCGCATCCCTATCCAGCGCTGGTTCGGGATTTTCAAACGGTGATTGGCAAGGAAACCCGCCACCAATGCCAGCAGTTGTGGGGATCGCTACCGGATATTTTGTTGGCTTGCGTTGGCGGTGGTTCTAACGCAATGGGATTGTTTTACGAGTTTGTCGGGCATCCCCAGGTACGTTTGATTGGTGTGGAAGCTGCCGGTGAAGGTCTGGAAGGGGAACGACACGCCGCGACCCTGACGAAGGGGAAACGGGGGATTCTCCACGGGGCAATGAGCTATCTCTTGCAAGACGATGCCGGTCAAGTACGGGAAGCTCATTCGATCAGTGCTGGTTTGGATTATCCTGGTGTTGGACCGGAACATAGTTATTTGAAAGATAGCGGTCGCGGGGAATATTACAGCGTCACCGATGCCGAAGCGTTGGAAGCGTTTGAGCGTCTTTCCCGCTTGGAGGGGATTATTCCGGCGTTGGAGACTGCCCATGCGATCGCTTATTTGGAAACCTTATGCCCGCAGCTTTCCGGCAACCCACGGATCGTCATCAACTGTTCTGGCAGGGGAGATAAAGACGTGCAAGCCGCCGCCAAATACTTGCAAGGCAAGGAACTTTAATTGCTAAGATGGAAAGTTTAGCACTTGTCCAACCAATTCATACCGACCATGCTAAATTTTCAAGTTTGCGATCGCGATTTAGACGAGGGCACCCTCAAACGCTATTTGGAAGCGGAAGAGATTGCGGTGGATACCGAAACCATGGGATTGAACCCCCACCGCGATCGCCTTTGCTTGGTACAACTGTGCAACGCCGCCGGAGAAGTCACCGCCGTTCGCATTCAGAAAGGTCAAACCCAAGCCCCCAACCTGCAGCATCTGCTAACCGCAGCCTCAGCGTTAAAAATATTCCATTTTGCCCGTTTTGACCTGGCTACCCTGCGCCACCATCTCAATATTTCCGTTTTCCCAGTATTTTGCACCAAAATTGCCAGCAAACTCGCGCGTACCTATACCACCCAACATGGGTTAAAAGCTTTGGTACAGGAATTAGAAAACGTGGAATTGGACAAAAGCGCCCAAAGTTCCGACTGGGGGAACCCGCAAAATCTTTCGGAAGAGCAGCTGCAATACGCCGCCAACGACGTACGCTATCTAATTCCCCTGCGACACAAACTAACCTCCATGCTGGCGCGGGAAGAACGCTATTCCATTGCCCAGGAATGCTTTCAGTGTTTGCCCACGTTGGTCACGCTGGATTTATTACAATACAAAGACGTTTTCGAACACTAACCTGCCATCAAATTCGGTTGGTTTTTGGTCCTAGGAAGGGTGCCTTGAAGACTGCTCTACCAAGACCATCGCCATAGCCGTTTCTTAGAATCCGAAATCCGGTGTGATACTATCTGGGTGGTTTGAGGTGGTGGCTTACTACCTCCTGTGTGGTGGTTGAGGAGAAGCATTTAAGAATGCCAAATCGAACAATTAAGTCTGCAAGCTCCGGAATTGGCGAGTCCAGACACCGACCCATCCGCATGGGCGTCATTGGCGTTGGCAATATGGGGCAGCATCACACCAGAGTTCTTAGCCTTCTCAAAGAGGTGGAACTGGTGGGGATCTCAGATATCAATGTGGAACGCGGTTTGGAGACCGCTAGCAAATACGGTGTCCGCTTTTTTGAAAGCTACCAAGATTTGTTGCCCCACGTGGAAGCAGTTTGCATAGCCGTTCCCACTCGCGCCCACCACAGCGTGGGCATGACTTGCCTGCAAGCGGGGGTTCACATTCTCATTGAAAAACCCATTGCTGCGAGCATTGCCGAAGCCGAATCTTTGGTGAATGCTGCCGCTGACGCCAACTGCATCCTGCAAGTGGGTCATATCGAGCGTTTCAATCCGGCTTTTTCCGAGCTGAGTAAAGTTTTAAAAACCGAAGAGTTGCTGGCGCTGGAAGCCCATCGCCTCAGCCCTTATTCCGCTAGAGCCAACGATGTGTCGGTGGTTTTGGATTTGATGATCCACGATATTGACTTGCTGTTGGAGTTAAATGGCAACTCGAACGTGGTGAAACTCACTGCCAGCGGCAATCAAGTGACTAGTTCCGGACATCTGGATTATGTAACGGCTACCTTGGTATTTGCCAATGGTGCGATCGCTACGCTCACCGCCAGCAAAGTAACGCATCGCAAACTCCGTCGTATCGTTGCCCATTGTAAAAATTCGCTGACAGAAGCTGATTTTCTCAACAACGAAATTCTTATTCACCGGCAAACGCAAGCAAACTATACCACGGACTACGGACAAATTTTGTACCGCCAGGATGGTCTGATTGAAAAGGTATATACCAGCCGCATTGAGCCCCTCCATGCGGAGTTGGAACATTTTGTAGGTTGCGTTTTCGGCGGTAATCAACCTTCTGTAGGGGGCGAACCGGCTTTGAAAGCGTTGCGCCTGGCCAGCTCCATCGAAAAAATGGCCTTAGACGGTCAAGCCTGGCATACCCCTGTGGAAGTAAACAGCCGGTCTCCGTTGCAAATTCCCCAATAAATTGTGGTTTGCTATCTGTTGCTCTATGTAGTTTCGTCAGCCAAATGCCGCAAATCGGTTTCTTGTAGTTGGGGAATTCTGAAAGATTCTGCTTTTTTTTGTTTACTACCGGGATTTTCTCCTACAACCACATAATCGGTTTTTTGGCTGACGCTACTAGTAACCTTACCCCCACGTTGCTCGATAAAGCGTTGAGCGTCTTTACGGCTCATGGTGGGGAGAGTACCTGTGAGAACAAAAGTTTTTCCTTGGAACGGTTGTGGGTTGAAGGAAGCTGGCTCTTCCGCAGCAGGAGGTTCGCTGGCAAGGGTGACACCGGCAGCTTGCAGTTGCTCGATGAGGGTTTGGTTGGCTGGCGTACGGAACCATTGGTAAATCGACCAGGCAATTTCGCTGCCAATACCGTATACCGACTCAATATCGCTTGCCTTAGCTTTTGCTAGCTGTTCGCAACTGGGGAAGCGTTGGGCGAGCAGTTGGGCGTTGACGCTGCCCACATGACGGATGCCCAAACCGTATAAAACCCGCGACCAGGGCTTTTCCTTAGAATTCGCGATCGCTTGTACCAATTTCCCAGCCGACTTTGGCCCCATACGTTCCAAATCCGCCACTTGCGCCACCGTAAGAAAATACAAATCGGCAATAGAGGCAACCAACCGGCGTTTCACCAGCTGTGCCACCAATTTTTCTCCCATCCCCTGAATATCCAAAGCCTCCCGACTCGCCCAATGGCGCAACGACCCCTTTAAAATTGCCGGGCAGGAAGCATTGATGCAGCGAGTAATGGCTTCCCCCGCTGGCCGTAGCACCGCCGAACCGCAAACCGGGCAAGTACTGGGCAACTGGTACGGTTGCGCCTCCTCGGGACGCAGTTCCGGCATGACGCGAACCACTTCCGGAATAATTTCCCCAGCCTTGCGTACCACCACCGTATCCCCCACATGCAAATCCAATTCCCGCACGCGGTCTTCATTGTGCAAAGAAGCTCGGGAAACCGTGGTCCCGGCTAGCTGTACCGGCTTTAACTGTGCCACCGGCGTCAGTGCCCCCGTACGACCCACCTGGGCGCTTACCCCCACCACCTGGGTAGGAACTTCCTCTGCCGGGTATTTCAAAGCCACGGCCCAACGGGGAAATTTTTGGGTAAACCCCAACCGCTCTTGTAAGGCAATATCGTTGAGCTTCACCACCACCCCATCGGTCATGTAGGGCAAATCGTGGCGCTGGTTTTCCCAGCGATTGTAAAAATCTTCCACTGCCGAGACGGAACTACAAAGTTGCCGATGGGGGTTGACTTTAAACCCAAAATGTTGTAGCCATTCCAGCAATTCCCACTGCGTCTGAATTTGAGCGTACTCTGTCGGTAGATAGAGCGTATAGGCAAAAAAATCCAACCGGCGCGCTGCCACAACTTTGGGATCGAGTTGCCGTAGGGTTCCTGCCGCAGCATTGCGGGGGTTGGCAAAGGGCATTTCGCCGTTATGTTGTCGTTTTTGATTGATTTGCTGGAAACTTTCCAGGGGAATCAGGGCTTCCCCGCGAATTTCTGCCCAAGCAGGTGGGTTATTGCCATACAAGCGCAGGGGAATGGTGCGGATGGTTTTAATATTGGGGGTGATATCTTCTCCTGCCGTGCCATCGCCGCGGGTAGCCCCCCGTACCAAAACCCCGTTTTCGTATCTCAACGCCAGGGCACTGCCGTCAATTTTTAACTCGCAAACGTATTCGGAGGGCACGTCTCCACCCGCCAGTCGCTGCCAGCGACCTTGCCAATCGGTAAATTCTTCGATGGTAAAGGCATTTTCCAAACTATACAGAGCAATGGCGTGCTGTACCGTGGGAAATTCGGTAGCAGGCTTTTCCCCTACCCGTTGCGTGGGGCTATCGGGAGTAACCAGCTGGGGATATTGCGCCTCCAAAGATTGTAGCTCCCGGTACAGCCGGTCGTATACCTCGTCTTCCATAGTGGGATGGTCCAGTACATAGTAGGCGTAGCTAGCTTCTTGCAGCTGCTGGCGTAGTTTCGTTGCCCGTGCTGTCACATCCTGGGGTGGGGATTCGGAAGGCGTCATGGCTTACTGAGGGGCGCTAGCGAAAGTTGGGCAGGTATCTTGAAAGAGATGCAATCAATGCAAAGTTGGCGTATTTTGCATACCTTTCGTTTAGATAGTATGAAAATACGCCACGAAACCCGACAGGGAAACTTGCTTCTGCAGTTGGGTTACATGCCGGGGAGATTTAAACCTTCGGTGATTTCTTCCATGCGTTCGCGCATGGTGGTGGTGGATTTGGTGTAGGCATCTTGCAGTGCTTCGGTAACCAAATTCGATAGGGAATCGGCACCTTCCCCCATGACATCTGGCGAAATTTCTACGCGACGAGGTTCTTGGTTGCCGCTCATGACAACTTTCACCATGCCGCCGGCAGCTTCGCCGGTTACCTCCATTTCGTCGAGTTCTTCTTGCAGGTTTTTGGCTTTGTCTTGAACCTGTTGGGCTTTCTTGATTGCTTCGGTGAGCTCTTTCATTTTGCCCAAACCGAAGCCAAATCCCTTTCCTTGTCCTTGTGTCATGATTTCACTCGCAAACGAACGGTTGAAAAATGGTCTGTTTTCTAGGCTACCTTTGATGTTCCCCAGCTTTCAAAGCAAGTCGATCGCTCAAAGGTGAAGAATTGCCAGGAAGTTGGCAGGATTCCGTTTTGGCTCTCCAGGATAGGGTGTATTTTCCACCGATTCGGGGGGTGGATTTTGGGCTAGCCTGGGGAGAAAAAACTACTTCTAACTATAGCATTAGGAAAGCTGGATTTTGGCAGAATGCTTGCGCGATCGCCGGGCTAATAAACAAATTAAATTCCCCACAATCATGAGCCGAGAATTGGGAAAAAACGAACTGCGATCGCTTCTTTGGAGAAAGTTTGCGCACGTTTGTCCCCCCCAAAATATGCCAGTAAACGCTGCTCGTACGCCAGTCGGCAAGCAGGAGGATTGGCAAAGATTGCTGATAGCTCAAACCAGCACTTGAGTGGGTTCGCTCAAGTCGGGAAAGTCTCCTAAAATTTTCACTTCCGGTTGCAGTTTGATGGACCAACGGTGGGCAACTTGTTCTTGCACGTGGCGAATCAACCGGAGAATATCGCTGGCACTAGCTTTCCCACAATTGAGAATAAAATTAGCATGTCGTTGGGCGACTTGTGCCTGACCGATTTGATAGCCCTTCAACCCCGTTTGTTCGATCAGCCAACCGGCGGCATAGGGATAGCAATTGCGAAAGACACTGCCACAGCTGGGGCGGTGGTAGGGCTGGCTGCGGCGACGCTGGCGCAGTTGGGCGGCGGTATCGGCCACCACCTGTTCGGGATCGAAACCGGGTTGTAGCTGCAGGATCGCTTGGGTGACTACGCGATCGCTTCCTTGTAAAATGGAACGGCGGTATTGATAGTCTAAATCTGTCGGGGCGTACCCTTGGCAAGTACCATCTGGTTCCAACACCTCCGCCCGCACCAAAATATCCGCCATGCAACTGTTGTGTGCCCCCGCATTCATGACCGTGGCCCCACCCACGGTGCCAGGGATGCCCACCATCCATTCCAAACCGCGCCAACCCAGTTTCGCCGCTTGCCAAGCCAAACGAACCAGGGATTCACCGGCAGCTACCGTTACCTGTCCGGTTTCCGCATCAAAATGAGCGCCGTTTAGATGGCGAGTACAAACCACCAAGCCGGGTAAGCCACCATCGCCAATCAACAAATTGGAACCAGCCCCTAATAGGGTAATGGGAATATCTTGCGATCGCCCCCAAGCCAGAGCAGCCAGCAACTGCTCCCTATCCCTGGGGGAAGTATACCATTCAGCTTCACCGCCAACGCGAAAAGAGGTGCGATCGCGCAGGGAAACACGGGATTGAATAGCACCTTGCTGTTGGGGTAGCCAAATCAACGGGCAAGCCAACGTGTTGGCATGGTCTCCCCCTGCAGGTAAGGAATTGGCGTGACGGTCCAGAGAAGAGTCGGAACTAACCATAGCGTGTGACAGTGTTTCGATGGGGTTATCAAGGTTGATGCATGCACCCTACATCCAGGCAAACCTCTAAGTTTCCAAATTACCATTGACAAGCTCGTTGGCTGGAAGAAGCCGGCTTGCCTGCCAGGGCAGAAAAAACAGCGGTTGGATACGGCAGCAGAGGGGTCCCAATAGCAGCCTTTTCTCTGCCATCGCGATTTCCTAGCAGTAGGAACTGGAAGCTGGGGGACGGTCCCAAAAGCGGTAAAACTCCATAATTTCCGGAATGACTTGGTTTAGATTGCCCGCTCCCAGGAACAAAACCACATCCCCCGCACGCAAAATTTCTTTCAAACGGCGGACCACATCCGCCAGCGACGGTTGGTACTCGACCCCATCGTGATATTGTGCGATCGCTTGCGTCACGCACTCTCCGTTCAGATTTTCCAAATTATTTTCCCCAGCCCCATAAATATCGCTAACAATTGCCAGATCGGCGGCGCTAAAGGCCCGGGCAAAGTCTAATAAAAATCGTTGGGTACGGCTGTAGCGATGGGGTTGAAAAACAGCAATCAAGCGGCGTTGGTTCTGTGCGGGGTTGTCTGTAGCGCTGCGGTCGTCAAACTCTTGCATTCGCAACCGCGCCGCCGCCAGGGTCGCTTGAATTTCATTGGGATGGTGGGCGTAATCATCTACAAATAAAATACCACCGTACTGACCGCGAATCTCAAAACGGCGGCTGGCCCCTGCAAATGTTGCGATCGCGGCGGCAATGGTGGGAAAATCCAAACCCAACTGACGGGTCGCCGCCACCACCGCCAGGGCATTGCTGAGGTTATGCTCTCCCAACAACTGTAACTGCAACTCGCCCAAGACGCGATCGCCTTCCAGCACCGTAGCCACTGTTCCTGTAGCACTGTAGCGGACATTTTGCACGGTATAATGGGCCCCCCTATGGGGGTGAATGCTGTAGCCGATCGTCGAAGGCAACGCCTGCCGTACCGTCTGACAATCAGCACATCCCACCACCGTCTCGCAGCCGTGGGCAAAGGTTTGAAATGTGGCCACCACCTGTTCCAAACTCTGATAGCAATCGGGATGGTCCAGTTCGATGTTGGTAATAATACCAATTTTGGCCTGCAGCTTCACCAGAGAACCATCCGATTCATCGGCTTCCGCCACAAAATAAGGGGTCTTGCCCACGCGAGCATTGCCCTGCCACGTGGGAACTTCGCCACCAATGGCCACGGTAGGGTCCCATCCCGCTTCCACCAACACGTGACCGGCTAAACTGCTGGTGGTGGTTTTACCGTGGGTGCCAGCAACCGCTATACTGGCATCGTACTGCTGCATGAGAGCAGCCAGCACATCCGAACGGTGAAAAATAGGACATCCCAAATCAAGGGCGGCTTGGTATTCTACATTGGCGGGATCGATGGCAGAAGAACAAATCACTTGCGGTACGCTCTTACTGGCAGCGCATCCATTGGCCGCAGCAGAGGTAGCTTCCGGATGGGGGCGATCGCCATTTTGGGCGGCAGCAAAACTGTTAGCAGTAGAGGAAGGGAACACCTGATTGTTGGGGTACCGAACCAAGGAACTGGTTTCCCGCATGCCATCTTTTTGAAACCAGTGCAAATTTTCAGCTTCCTGCCGCGAAAAAATCCGAACACCGGTTTGCTGCAAACGCTGGGTAATATGACTCGAACGAAGGTCGGATCCGTATACAGGCAACCGGCGTTTCGCTAAAATATAAGCCACCGCAGACATCCCAATCCCCCCTATACCGATGAAATGAAACGGTCTGCCACTAAAATCAACAGAATTCGGCATCTTAATCTTGGCTCCTCACAAACCACACCACTGGTGAATAACACGCGATATCATATCAACAAACTTCTATCTGGTAAAATCCCGATGCGGTTGTGGAAAATTTGGCTTGCCAGCGTGGTTGCATCCAGAAAAAACTTACAGCGGGAACTTTTGCGCGCACCTTTAGCAGCTAGTTGGCAAATGGGAGGGGAGACAGGAGCACGGGTAGCAGCACCAAACCACATCAAACAGCTATTGGGAAGAAAAAGCCAAAAAGAACTTCCTAGAGGACAACAGAGCACCTTCATAAATTCCTTAGAACATTTTCGGCGATATATGCACTTTTTTTTCGGCCGAAAAACGATTTTTTCCGAAAAATTGTTCCCCAAAATTCCCCAGGGGGGATTGAAAATTTCCCAAGCAACGGTGTATGGCGCAAAAAATTGGTATTTTGGGAGGAACGTTCGATCCGGTACATTGGGGGCACCTGCACTTAGCAGCCGCCGCCCAAGCACAAGCGGGATTGGATCGGCTGCTTTGGCTCCCGGCGGGGTCTCCTCCCCACAAAAGCGATCGCCCCCTAGCCCCATGGACCCATCGCCTGGCTATGTTGCAACGCGCGATCGCCGGCGATCCCATCTCTACCATCTGTACCATTGAAGCAGAAAGCACCGCTATTACCTACAGTGCCGATACCTGGGCACAACTGCAAAAACAATCCCCCAACGCCCAGTGGTATTGGATTGTGGGCACGGATACCTTGCAAACCCTACACCATTGGTACCGCCGCGAGGAACTAGTACGTTGCTGCTGGTGGTTGGTAGCCCCCCGCTTCCCCACCCAAACCCCACAGCAAGCCCAGCAAATCGCTCGCGAAACCAGCGATCGCTTAGCAGCAGAATCGATCCCGCTACACTGGCAATTGTTGGCAATGACCCCCATCCAGATTTCCGCTACCCAAGTACGCCAAGCCGTCTACCAGAGGCAGCCGCTACAATCATTAGTTCCCGCAGCCGTTGCCGACTATATCGCCACCCACCAGCTTTACCAAACCTTCTGTGGGTGAACGTCCACCCGCCGCGATCGCAGTTTCTGAGGTCTATATCAGAAATTCCGCGCCCAAATCGCCCCCGCGACCTTTTGACAAGCAATTTTCCGCCCATTTGAAAACCTAAAAAAAGTTTAAATTGTCCGGTCTTTACGATATGATTGGGGGCATTATGAGGCGCTCAATTGGGTCCCCAATACCGTAGAAAAAGATGGATTTTTGCATTTCCATCCCATCATGGCCAACGAAAAGCGATTCTCCCAAGCTCTACGCCTGCGCGGATTGACCCAACAACCGTGGTAGACTGACGACCGGTCGCTTTTCTCAACGGCTCGGTTCCCATTTGGGTGCCTGCGTAGCTGGTTGCCAAGAAGGCTAGCCCTATTTGGCCAAGTTCTTCTCGTTTCTAAGGGAAACAGCAACCACCCATCCATATAGCAAAACCTTTTGCCTTCCCCGAAGCTACCGAATGCCAACCTGAGGAGGTCTAACGTGATTAGAGTTGCGATTAACGGTTTTGGCCGCATAGGACGTAATTTTCTCCGTTGCTGGTTAGAACGCGAAAATAGCCAACTTGATATTGTTGGCATCAACGATACATCCGATACCAAAACCAACGCCCACTTACTGAAATACGATTCCACCCTAGGCACCCTCAATGCCGATGTCACCTGCGACGAAAATTCCTTAATTGTCAACGGTCGCACCATTAAATGCGTCTCCGACCGCAACCCCCTTAACCTTCCCTGGGGGGAATGGAACATCGACCTCGTCGTGGAATCGACGGGGGTTTTTGTGAAATACGATGGTGCCTCCCAACACATTGATGCCGGGGCGAAAAAAGTCCTGATTACCGCTCCTGGCAAAAGCAGCAATATTCAAACCTATGTCATGGGGGTCAACGACAAAGACTATACCCATGAAAATACCCCCGTCGTCAGCAATGCCAGCTGTACCACCAACTGCCTAGCCCCCGTTGTCAAGGTGCTGCACGAAAGATTCGGCATTGTGAAAGGCACCATGACCACAACCCACAGCTACACCGGCGACCAGCGCCTGCTCGATGCCAGCCACCGAGATGTGCGTCGCGCTCGTGCTGCCGCTCTCAACATTGTGCCCACCACCACCGGAGCGGCAAAAGCGGTGGCTTTGGTCATTCCCGAATTGGAAGGCAAGCTCAATGGCGTTGCGTTCCGGGTGCCAACACCAAACGTTTCCGTGGTTGATTTTGTCGCCCAGGTAGAAAGAAAAACGTTTGTTGAAGAAGTGAACGAAGCGCTGCAAGAAGCCGCTGAAGGCGAACTCAAAGGAATTATGGAGTACAGCGACCTGCCTTTGGTCTCGGGTGACTATCGCGGTCACAATGCTTCTTCCATCGTGGATGCCAGCCTGACCATGGTGCTCGATGGCGATATGGTGAAAGTGGTTGCCTGGTACGACAACGAGTGGGGCTACAGCCAGCGGGTTCTCGATTTGGCAGAACTCGTTGCCCAAAAATGGGCTGGCTAGAGAGTTGACTGTGAAGTGACAAGCATAGCGGTGGAGACCCTTTGCTTCGATTCGCTTGTCACTTCTTTTATCTTATTGCGGGGGGGGATGAAAGTGTTGAAAGCTACTGCTGGGACAGAGCGTCTGTTCGCTGTAGCTGTGGCTGCTATCCCCAAGAACGATGCCAGGTTCGCTGGTAATTTCGCCAATAATGGCAGCCGGTGCCCCCAGTTGCGATACCAAGGTGGTGGCTCTCGCCGGGGGCAGACACAAGACTAGCTCAAAGTCTTCTCCTCCGTACAAAATCCACTGCCAAACCACTTCCGGGGTAGCCATTTGCCAGAGTGCTTCTGGAACGGGAATGTTTTGGCGGTCCAAACGCGCACCTACTTGACTTAGCTGACAGATTTGCCAAACGGCATCTGCCAAACCATCGCTGCTATCCATGCCCGCGATGCGCCAAGGGTCGTCTAACAGGTTCTGCAACACAGGCAAAACATCGAACCTCGCTTGCGGGCGTTGGTGGGCGGTAACCAGTAAGTTGCGTTCTGTCTGGGAAAACGAACGCTCCCGTTGGGGATCTAGCAGCAATTCCAAACCAGCCCGGGAAAGTCCATGCCAGCCAGTGACCGCGATCGCATCCCCCGGTTGAGCGCAAAAACGGCGAATGCTACGTTGGGGATGCACTTCACCAAAAGCGGTAATGGCGAGGGTTCTCTGGGTAGAACGCACCACATCGCCGCCAAGGAGGGGGGTTTGGTATTTTTGCAGGTACTCGCTGATGCCTTGATACACTCCTTCCACCCAAGTTAGGGGCGTTTCTCCAGCCACCCCCAACCCTACGGTCATGCCCGCTGGCATCGCCCCCATCGCCGCCAAATCAGAGAAATTGGCAGCAACAGCGCGCCATCCCACATCTTCAGGATTGGTGGTGCGATCGCTAAAATGAACCTCCTCGACCAACATATCGGTGGTCACCACCAGGTGGTATCCCCCGCGGGGGACTTGGGATACGATGGCCGCATCATCCCCAATAATCTCTGGTTGGCCATATTGGTGTAACTTTTGTAAAAGCGCTCTTTCCCCAAGGTCTCGAACCAACATATATTTTTCTGGTGAGTGAAAGAATATTTTTTAAACGACGTAAAAAGGCCAATAGCAATATTTGATATTACTGAATTTGGGGGAAATAATAAATCATTGTACCGTTTTCATCCACATCCAACCGGGCAGAAAATATTTGAGCTTGACGTTCTAAAAACTGGCTGGCAACCTCCGGTTCTACCCGGGCTTTGGCGGTCAGTTGGATAAGCGTAATTTTTCCATTGTGGCGCTCTAAAATTTCATAAAACGCATCTTCCAAACGTTTTCTAACTTGTTGCCTGCGTAGGGAACTCAAAACCACAACGCCAAAAATACTGCCCAAAACCAGCAACAATAAAAAATTATAGACCATAAATATTCCCGCTGCCCTCTCGTGGATTGTTTTCTGCCTAGAAAAGGGCGGTAAGCATACCAGCACGACCGTGGTAGCTGAATGCTTACCCGTCCACCATGTTTCAACCAATTGCGCGATCGCCAACTACGCCGCTTCCGTTTCCGTTTCTGTTTCTTCCTGCGGCACCACCAAATTTTCCAATCCTTTAGTTACCTGTGCCGACATAATTTTATCCCCTGCTTGCAAGGTTTCCAAAACATCTTTGCCATCAATAACATATCCAAAAACCGCATACCGACCATCAAGCAAATTGGCACCAGCCGGCGTTAAATCCGGTTCAAACAGAAAAAAGAAAAACTGCGAAGAACCGCCATTGTTATTCTCCTCCGGGCGTGCCATCGCCACCGTTCCATAAGCAGAAAACGGCAATTCCGGTTGCGTTTTGTACAAACCTAACTCTTCAAACGTAAACCCATAAATTGGTTCTTTTTCCGATTTGGGCTTAATCTCTAAAGGAATGGTACGTTCGGTTCCCGTTTCCGGATCGACAAATCCTTCCTCAGGACCAGGTGGATCGCCAGCCTGCAACACGTAATCCTGCTCGGAACGAATAAACTCCAATCCGTCGTAAAAATTCCGCTGCACCAAATCCACAAAATTCCCAGCAGTAATGGGAGCGCTATACCCATCAACCACCAAAGTCAAATTCCCCTTATTGGTTTCCATCTCAATGGTAGCGCGTCCTTGGAGCTGGGGCAGATCGCTATATTCTTCGGGAACTTCAAAGGGAAATTCATCAACCATTAACTCTTCCAAATCGCCCAGCTGGGAAATTAACTCGCCGCGGCGAATCCAAGCTGCTTCTTTATCTTTTACCTCAGCAATTTCTTTGAAATCATCAACACCGGCTCGAATATCATCGAGGATTTTTTGCGCTTGCGCTTGCTTTTCTGGAGCAATACTGGCTAGAATTTCATCTTCCTTGCGTTGCAAAACCCTAGCCGCCGCTTTCACATCAGAACGAATCGCCCCCCAACGGCGGCGCGCCCTCAGTTGGGTAGCAATATCTTCCAAACTTTGTTGCAATTGGCGTACGGGAGGATTGTCGATGGGTAGGGAATATTGCAACAGAGATTCCCCATTGGTGACCGGATCGCCGGTGGGCAAGCTACTTTGACGCTCGTTGTTGCCGCTGAAAAAGTCCCACCAAGCACCGCTAAGACCGACCGAGAGGCTAGCTAGCAATACCACCAAAACACCATTGAACAGCCACCTTTGCCATCCAGGGTTGCGAGTGCGAGAACGATTGAAAAGAAACATAGTGTGCCGAATCCTTTTGGTTACAACTGCTACCTGTTCATATTGCCACAATCAGGGAAGGGCACAATGAAAAAAGCCAGCCGCAGCCATGGTAGCCTTGAGAGCTTTCCCCAATACGAGCGCTGTAGCAAAACCTCTAGACAAAGCAAATTTTTCCCCTGTAAAAGGTACAATGAGGTGCTGATTGCTTTGCCCAAATCAATATAGAAACTAGATAAACAGCCATGATCTCCACCAACGACTTTCGCACCGGAGTCACCATTGAGTTGGAAGGCGCTGTATGGCGCGTTGTCGAATTTCTCCACGTTAAGCCTGGCAAAGGCTCCGCGTTCGTGCGTACGAAACTGAAAAACGTACAAACTGGTAACGTGGTGGAAAGAACTTTTCGTGCTGGGGAAACCGTTCCCCAAGCAATTTTGGAAAAAGTTCCCATGCAGTATACCTATAAAGACAAAGAACAGTTCGTCTTTATGGATATGGAACAATATGAAGAAATCCCCCTGACCGCCGAGCAAATTGGCGAACGTTCCAAGTATTTGAAAGAAGGCATGGAGGTAACAGCCATCCGCTGGCAAAACCAAATTTTGGAAGTGGAGTTACCCAATTCCATCGTCTTGGAAGTGACCGAGACCGATCCTGGGGTGAAGGGGGATACAGCCACCGGCGGCAGCAAACCGGCTACGTTGGAAACCGGTGCCGTGGTGATGGTTCCTTTGTTTATCTCCGTTGGAGAACGCATTAAAGTGGATACCCGTAATGACACGTATATAGGTCGCGAATAGGCAGGATGGGGATAGGCAGCTATGCAGATAGGCAGTACGGGCATAGCTGCAAACGTTCCCCTACCATCGGCTATGACCTGTATGGTTTGAACAACTGTGGCTGCTTCTAGACTCCACTTGGAATCTGGAAGCGTTTTTGTTTCTTGAAATTGACTGCTTGTAGGATAGCTTAATGGAATTCGGTTAACTGTGGATTTAGATGTTAATACCCTCCGGGAACTCTTAACGGCGTTCAACCAGACCAATATCTCGGAATTAACGCTGAAAAGTGGCGATTTTGAGTTAACCTTGCGCAAAGATTGGCCCCTCGGCGATCGCGCCGGGGCAGGAGAGTCTATGGTTGCTGGTTTTCCCCAAACCACCCCGCCAGAAGCAAACGCCGCTGGTACAGCAGCACCCCCAGCCGCCGCGCCGGCATCTAGCGAGAGCGCTCCAGAGGGAGGAAAACCTCCCAGCGCTCCCCAACCAAAATTGGTGGATGTTACCTCGCCCATGGTAGGTACATTTTACCGGGCACCCGCTCCTGGAGAAGCACCGTTCGTGGAAATGAACGACCGGGTTGGCGTCGGGCAAACTGTATGTATTATCGAAGCGATGAAGTTAATGAACGAAATTGAAGCGGAAGTTGCCGGTCAAGTGGTAGAAGTTTTGGTGGAAGATGGAGAACCGGTGGAATACGGTCAAGTTTTGATGAGAATTCAGCCCAATTCTGAAGGAGTTTAATTACTCTATTGTCATGGATGGTTATACTGGTACCATAACCTATAATTCTGTAAAGGAAAATTACGATGACATCAACGCCTAATAACCTTCCTAAAGAAGTTCTACAACATGTCGCCGAATATTTCAGTATTTTAAGCGAACCCATGCGCTTGAAGATTCTGAACTTGCTGCGCGACGGTGAGAAATGCGTCCAAGAGTTGGTGGAAGCCACCGAAACCAGCCAAGCCAACGTATCGAAGCATCTCAAAGTGATGTTACAAGCAGGCATTCTCAGCCGTCGCAGCGAAGGAACGGCGGCATACTACCGCGTTGAGGACGACCTAACGTTTGAACTATGCACGCTAGTGTGCGATCGCTTAGCCGCCCGCATCGAACAGCAAGCACAGAGTTTCCGGGCCTTTAGCCTTTCCGGGAAACAATAATCTCGCTGGAGTTGGCTACTTGGGCTAAAGTGAGAAGTTCTTCCCAGGAAAATTGGGAAAGCAGCTTCTCACTTTTTTTTATAGAGCAAATTCCCGCTTGAAGGATTCCCTGGTAATGGGTTGCGGTACTTGTAACCCTTCTCCCCCCAACAAGGTCAGCGGTTCGCCACTTACAGAAATCCAAACCTTTGCCTGGGGGTCGAAACTAGTCGCTGTATAGACTACTTGCCCCAATCTCCCCATCATCGAGGTACTACCGCCGCCGCGGATGAATTCCTCAGACAGATCCACATAAATGCCATCTTCCGCCACGCGCAGCGATCGCAGTTGGGTCGCCTCCGGAATCGTAGAAAAAGAGTTGCTTGCCGCCGACTGGGAAGGCGATGCCAGCAACCGCGTGAAAGCTCGTTCCAGAGCTTGTTCCGGTGTGGCCTTTGACGCCACTTGCACCGGCGTCGGTACCAAAGCAAAGCTGCCTCCCCGATCTTGTAAATAAAAAGCTTGGGCGCGCACTTCAGTGGCAGGCGCGGTAGGAGTTTGGGTAGGCTCTTGGGTAGAAGGGGCACCATTTTGAACGGAAGATGGCGTTTCGCTCGGAGCGGGGGGATTGGCTGTGCGCTGGTTGGCCACCAACCAAGTCGTTCCAGCTCCCACAGCCAACACAAGTGCGGAAACGCCAGCTACCCATCCTCTAGAAAGGCGGTCTTTGGTTTCTTTTTGCATATTCGATCGATCCTCGTACAAACGGCAATCGGGTTTTTCAGGGGTTACTTAAGAGGGAGGGAGCACGAACCAGGGAAATAGAAACCAGCGATTTCAGATTTGGCGCGACGCTTTGCCAAGATAGATGCTTCCCTAACCAGGAAAGTTTCACATAAATCCTCGATACGTTTGGAAGCCCTGTCGCTTTAGCGCCGGCAGGAAAAACGAACGGCGACTTTAGTCACCTATAGTATGAGCGAACGCATAAGCATAACCATCCCTTTGGTAAATTGGTTGGCAATACCTGTGGCTCATTCCACCACACCCGACCCAATTGAGTCGTAATATCAAAGCTGCCGGATGCGCGAGCGAGAACTCGCCCAACATAAGACCCAATTTTCTTGCCTTTGGTGACAATGGCAGTAACGATATCGCCAGTGCGAAATCCTTGATGAATTTGCACCCGTGAGCAGTCACGAGTAGGAAACCCATATTTATCCGTCCCGCACATCTGTCGAGTCCCATGTCCTTTGGCTGCAATTAGCAACGGTTTTGTGGTCAGGACTTGAAGTGAATCGATTTTCCCGACACTGGCAGCATCTAGCCAGTAGGTTTTGGGTAGGTCTAATCGCGTCCGATGAAACTTGGTTTGTCCCCCCGTGCCTGTCGCCACCAGCAAGCCTGTTTGTTTCAGGGCATTGAACAACGCCCATCGAGTCGAGTTAACAGCAGCCGCATCTTTGAGCGGTGATTTGGCCTGCTCAAGAATACGGTTCCATACGTCAGGGTTGCCTGATAAAAAGTCTCGAATGTCCCCATTGCTTTTGGATTGATTGCATGAGTGGCAAGCCATCGTCAGGTTGGAAACCCGGTCGGTTCTCCCTTTAGACTGGGGCTGAATATGCTCAACTTCAAGCGCTACATTTTTAGCCCCGCAGTAAGCACATTTCCGATTCCATTTTTCCAATGAATATTCCCTGACTTCATCATCTTGCAGTTCCCCCTGCTGATATTCAACACCCGATCTCTCAGGGTTGTGCATGAGTTGCAGGTCGAACCTTACTAGCTCTTGAGTTATGCGGGCAATTGGGGCCAGCCTGCGAAAGCGGTTAGCCCATGTCATCGTGGTATCTACCCGATGTTGTAGGCTAGGGGAGAGCCAACCTTTTGGACGAGTCCAATTCAGAAATCGAGCTTGGCGATAGCGGGTCTTGCGATTTCGCCGGCTTCGTCGTAATTGACCACGGGAAAGCAGCGCATCCTTGATTTGCTGAGGTCGGTGCTCAAGCTCCGCCCCGAAGATTACCTTCGTGCCCTGTACAACCGCCATTCCTGTAACCTTAGCAGCAGGATCGAGTTGAAGTTCCAGCTCTTGCATGGGGACCTCTGGGCAGGCTGGTTTGAGAATGATGGTGAACGGATAACGGCGAAATACGGCGGCATTCCCTGTACTGAGGAGTCGCCGAGCTTTCCCCGGATGCACTGGGTCAAGTGGCCGCTGGTTGGTGTCGAAGACAAAAACCAAATTTGACATGGAAATCTCCGTCAAACGGGTAATGTTTTCCTCGCCAAGGTTTTTAGGGCTTGTTAGGCTAACGGCACTGCCTTCCCCCTGGTAGAGCTGTATAACCGTTAGCGACAGGGGGACAAACACCAAAAGTATTTGTCGGTACCATGACCCTAAAAACGTAGCCTCAAAGGGCGAAGGGCTGGTAGCTACCTGAAGCTGGAGGCAGGAACCCCCCGTGCTTCAACCGGGGGTGCTGACCAATGCAGCTAATTTGTTTCCAGTTTAGCGCTTTGCGGGTCATTTTTTTGGGCAGCAGAAAAAGCATCTCCGGCAGCATTTGCCTGTACAATAAAGAAATACAAGCACGACGCAAGCTTGATGCAATGGTGCCAAATGTCTAGTTGTACGATCCACATTCGCCCTGCTGCCGCTCGCGAAATTCAACGCCTGCTCGGACAGCGTCAAAATCCTCACCTGCGATTTCGTCTCGGCGTTCAAACTGGTGGATGTGCCGATCTATACTACACCCTTCAATTGGATGAAACCGTACATCCTAACGATTGCCTGTTGGAATGTGGCGATCTACCAGTTACCATCAAAGATGAGGATAGACGTTACTTGGAAGGCACGGTGGTTGACTATTCGGAAGATTTAATGGGAGGCGGTTTTCGCTTTCACAATCCCAATGCCACCCATAGCTGTAGTTGCGGTATTTCGTTTTCCGCAGAGGCAGGCGAAAGCTCGCCCACCAAGGATTGACACCGATAGCATCAGCAGTATAGGATAGTAAGGTTTGCAAACAAATACCAACTATCTCAGCCCACCTGTAAAGATTTGAAAGCAGAAAGAACCAATCGTCGCCCATGCCAACCATTCAGCAACTCATTCGCAACGAGCGTCAAAAGCTCAAAGAACCAACCAAATCTCCCGCTTTAAAATCCTGTCCGCAAAGACGGGGGGTATGTACCCGCGTTTATACGACCACCCCGAAAAAACCCAACTCGGCTCTGCGCAAAGTAGCCCGGGTGCGTTTGACTTCTGGTTTTGAAGTAACCGCCTACATTCCAGGCATCGGTCACAACCTGCAAGAACACTCCGTGGTGTTGATTCGCGGCGGACGTGTTAAGGACTTGCCAGGGGTCCGCTACCACATCGTTCGCGGTACCTTAGACGCAGCTGGCGTGAAAGACCGCCGTCAGGGGCGTTCCAAGTACGGTGCCAAGCGTCCTAAGAAATAGGTGATTCGGAAAGTACGGAATCCGTGCAAGAATGCTAGCAACTGGTTTGGGTGGAACCAGGCGGGGCGTAAGAATATCCCTGCTTGCCAAGCTGAAACCTCCCTCCCTATTGTAAAGACGTTAAAGTTTCAAAACTTAAATCGGGGCCATCCCGTTGTCCGTTTAAGATGGCTGTTTGTTGGTCGTTTGGAAAGCGGTCGTCCGTTGTAATTTTATTAGCTTGCATAGTAAGTAAGGTTCAATATGTCTCGTCGTAGTGGAAGTCAAAAGCGTCCGATTTACCCAGACCCAGTATACAACAGCCGTTTGGTTAGTATGCTGGTTTTGTGGGTCATGCGGGATGGAAAAAAATCCCTAGCGCTGAGAATTGTTTACAATGCTTTTAAGATCGTAGAGGAACGCACTGGTAGCGATCCTTTAGAGGTATTTGAAAGAGCGGTGAAGAATGTCACGCCGTTGGTAGAAGTGAGAGCACGGCGTGTCGGGGGAGCTACCTATCAAGTTCCCGTGGAAGTACGCCCCGAACGGGGAACCACCGTAGCCTTGCGCTGGATCGTGCGTTTCTCCCGGCAACGGGGTGGAAAAAGCATGGCTGGCAAGCTAGCATCCGAGTTAATGGATGCGGCTAACGAAGCGGGAAGTGCCGTTCGCCGGCGGGAGGAGACTCACCGCATGGCAGAAGCCAACAAAGCCTTTGCCCACTATCGCTACTAGGGGCGATACGGGGGAGATTTTCTGGCCAGCGGATAGGTTTTACCCCAAAAAAGTACAAAGAAATATTAAAATACTAGGAAGAATTAGCAGCTCGTTGCTGTCCTTAGGGACAGCATCAAGTCGTTGGTGGGAAACCGTTTTGCTAGGGAACTACTGCCGCAGCCCGGTCGTTCCCAAAAGCCAAGCCCCTTTCCCATGCAACTGGCGAGCGTGCTTGCTCCTAAAACATCCCGAATTCCAGCGCGATCGCACAGCGTTCTGTTTGGGATAGCCAAACCGTAACATTCAGCAGCAACAAGCAAGGAGGTAGTCGTGGCACGGAGTATCCCGCTCGAAAGAGTCCGCAATATAGGTATTGCAGCTCACATAGATGCCGGCAAAACCACCACCACCGAACGGATCCTATTCTATTCTGGGATCGTTCACAAAATTGGGGAAGTCCACGATGGCAACACGGTAACTGACTGGATGTCTCAGGAGCGAGAGCGGGGTATTACCATTACAGCCGCCGCTATCAGCAGCTTCTGGAGAGACCACCAGATTAACATTATCGACACCCCCGGTCACGTGGACTTTACCATCGAAGTGGAACGGTCCATGCGTGTGCTCGACGGGGTCATTGCCGTATTCTGTTCGGTAGGCGGCGTCCAACCCCAATCGGAAACCGTTTGGCGTCAAGCCGATCGCTACCAGGTACCGCGCATGGCCTTTATCAACAAAATGGACCGTACCGGTGCCAACTTCTACAAAGTCTACGAGCAGATTTGCGATCGCTTGCGTGCCAACGCCGTTCCCATCCAACTGCCCATTGGTGCGGAAAACGAATTCAGCGGCGTCATCGACCTAGTAACCATGCGCGCCCGCATCTACACCAACGACTTGGGCACCAACATGTTGGATGAAGAAATTCCCGACCACATGCGGGAGCTGGCCGAGGAATACCGCGCCAAAATGATCGAAGCAGTCGCGGAAACCGACGACGCCCTCACCGAAAAATACCTAGAAGGGGAAGAATTCACCCAAGAAGAAATCCAACAGGCCCTGCGCCAGGGAACCATTGACGGCAGCATCGTTCCCGTTCTGTGCGGTTCGGCGTTTAAAAACCGCGGCGTCCAGCTTCTGCTCGATGCTGTAGTAGATTACCTACCCGCCCCCACCCAGGTACCAGCCATTCAAGGGTACCTCCCCGACGGCGAAATGGCCGAACGCCACGCCGACGACGAAGAGCCCTTGGCAGCATTGGCCTTCAAAGTCCAAGCCGATCCCTACGGACGCCTCACCTTTCTGCGGGTTTACTCGGGAGTCCTGCAAAAAGGCACTTACGTGTACAACGCCACCAAAGGCAAAAAAGAACGGGTTTCCCGCCTGATCGTGCTCAAAGCCGACGAGCGGATCGAAGTGGAAGAACTGCGTGCCGGCGAACTGGGCGCTGTAGTCGGCATGAAGGAAACCACCACCGGGGATACTATTAGCGACGAAAAAGCACCCATCGTGCTGGAGTCCATGTTCATTCCCGAACCCGTGATCTCGGTAGCGGTGGAACCCAAAACCAAGCAGGACATGGACAAAATGGCCAAAGCCCTGCAAGCGCTCTCGGAAGAAGACCCCACCTTCCGCGTCTCCACCGATCCGGAAACCAACCAAACCGTGATTGCCGGCATGGGCGAATTGCACCTAGAGGTGCTGGTGGACCGGATGCTGCGGGAGTTTAAGGTAGAAGCCAACGTAGGCGCTCCCCAGGTTGCTTACCGGGAAACCATCCGCAAACCCATACGCACCGAAGGCAAATTCATCCGTCAAAGCGGCGGTAAAGGGCAGTACGGTCACGTAATTGCGGAAATCGAACCAGCGGAAAAAGGCACCGGGTTTGAGTTTGTTTCCAAAATTGTCGGTGGTGTCATTCCCAAGGAATACATTCCTTCCGTAGAAGAAGGAATGAAAGAAACCTGTGAATCGGGTATTCTGGCTGGGTTCCCCATGATCGACGTGAAAGTCACCTTGGTGGATGGTTCTTTCCACGAAGTAGACTCTTCGGAAATGGCCTTCAAAATTGCTGGTTCCATGGCCATGAAAGACGGTGCCATGAAAGCAGAACCCGTCTTGCTGGAACCAGTCATGCAAGTCAACGTGGAAGTACCGGAAGACTTTCTCGGCGATGTAATTGGAGATTTGAACTCCCGTCGCGGTCAAGTAGAAGGCATGAATACCGAAGAAGGGGTGGCCAAAATCAACGCGAAAGTGCCCCTGGCGGAAATGTTTGGGTACGCCACCGATATTCGCTCCAACACCCAAGGACGAGGTCTGTTTTCCATGGAATTTGACAGTTATGGAGAAGTTCCTCGTAGCGTTGCCGAACCCATTATTACTAAGTACAAAGGGAGCGAATAGAAAGGAGCAAGACGCTGTGGCAATGGTGGCTTTCCCACGGTAAGAAGTCGCCCACATGCCGTCAAGCATAACAGCTGGCAACTCACGAGATGCTGGGAAAAAAGCGATCGGGGAGCAAAAATGGGATACTATAAAATTGGGCAGATTCCATTATCCCCAATCGCTCGTTTTCCGGCTCTAAAAAAAAGGGGAAAAGCCAGCCAACTTTACCGGTGAGAATTTTTTCTAAAACTCTCCGAAATTTTAGAATTTTGGTTTTCCACCAAGATTCTAAAAAATGATAAATTCTAAAAGCTGGTAACCAGACAGTGATTCGCTAATCGAGACAAGAGGAACATATCATTCATGGCACGCGCAAAATTTGAACGGACCAAAGACCACGTAAACATAGGAACCATTGGTCACGTAGACCACGGCAAAACCACACTCACAGCCGCAATCACCCTCACCCTCTCCAGCAGCGGTCGCGCGCAAGCTCGCAATTACGAGGATATTGACGCTGCGCCAGAGGAAAAGGCTCGCGGCATTACCATCAACACCGCTCACGTAGAATACGAAACCGACAACCGCCACTACGCCCACGTGGACTGTCCCGGACACGCCGACTACGTGAAAAATATGATCACCGGTGCCGCACAAATGGATGGTGCTGTTCTGGTGGTTTCCGCGGCTGACGGTCCCATGCCCCAAACCCGGGAGCACATTCTGTTGGCGCGTCAGGTGGGCGTTCCCAACATTGTCGTCTTTTTGAACAAGCAAGACCAAGTAGACGACGAAGAATTGCTCGAACTGGTGGAATTAGAGGTGCGGGAACTGTTGAGCGAATATGATTTTGATGGCGACAACATTCCCATCATCAGCGGTTCCGCTCTCATGGCCACCAACGCTTTGGTGGACAATCCCGAAATTACCCGCGGCGATAACAAGTGGGTTGATAAAATCTACGACCTTATGGATGCTGTGGACGAGAACATTCCTACCCCCGAGCGGGATGTGGACAAGCCTTTCTTGATGGCGGTGGAAGACGTGTTCTCGATTACCGGTCGCGGTACGGTGGCTACCGGTCGTATCGAGCGCGGTGCCGTCAAAGTGGGCGACCAAGTAGAACTGGTGGGCATCAACGAAACCCGCAGCACCACGGTCACCGGCGTGGAAATGTTCCAGAAAACCTTGGACCAAGGGATGGCTGGCGACAACGTGGGGTTGCTGCTACGCGGTTTGCAAAAAGACGATGTGGAACGGGGCATGGTGCTGGCCAAACCCGGTTCTATTACCCCGCACACGCAGTTTGAAGCGGAAGTGTACGTTTTGAAAAAAGAAGAAGGCGGCCGCCATACGCCCTTTTTCCAAAACTACCGCCCTCAGTTCTACGTGCGTACCACGGATGTTACTGGTACGATTACAGCCTTCACCAGCGACGATGGCAGTGCTGCAGAAATGGTTATGCCCGGCGATCGCGTTAAAATGACGGTAGAACTGATCAAGCCGATTGCTGTGGAACAAGGAATGCGTTTCGCCATTCGCGAAGGCGGTCGCACCGTGGGTGCCGGCGTCGTCTCCAAAATCCTGCAGTAGCTGACATTGGCAGGTAGGGAGACGCATCCAGTCTCTCTATCGCTGTCGGACGGTCCTAGAATCCTTTCTAAGGGGGGAGCAGAGTCTTTTCTGCTCCCTACCTTTGGTGTCTTGCCTCCGAAAAACCAAGCAAACCGAACCTAGACAACAAAATCGCTATCTATCATGGCTATTCTCAAGCAGCAGAAAATTCGGATTCGCCTGAAAGCATTCGATCGCAGATTGCTCGATACCTCCTGCGAGAAAATTGTGGATACGGCCAATCGCACCAACGCTACGGCGATTGGACCCATTCCCCTCCCCACCAAGAAAAAGGTATATTGTCTCCTGCGCTCTCCTCACATCAACAAGGATTCCCGGGAGCATTTTGAAGTGCGCACCCACAATCGGATTATCGATATTTACCAACCCTCTTCCAAGACCGTCGATGCTTTGATGAAGCTCGACTTGCCTTCGGGTGTGGATATTGAAGTGAAATTATAAGCCGACCGCCGTTGCCCGTCAGTCTCCAAGTTCGCGTTGGTTGGGACTGATGGCTGGCGGTTTTAAGAAGAAGATTGCTGTCGTTGCTGAACAATACGCTGCAAGGCCAAAGCCAGCAACCCCAAGGTAGCAAATGCAAATACAAACGTAGCCAATCCTGCCACACCCACGACCAAGGTACGGACCGCCGAACCAATGCTGGTGGCGGTGGCGTTGGTTGTATCGATGGGTTTTTCGGCATAGGTTTGTGCGATCGCGGCGGTCAAAGCATAAGCGGCCGTAGCAATCCCCCCCGATATAAACGCCCCCAAAACGCACTGCCACCAAGCCGGTAGCCGCTCGCTTGCTTTTTCTGGGTTGGTTTCTTGGTTAAAATCGCTCATAGTTTTGCCAATCGATTCCCGTACTGGTCAATTTGGCGATACAAAATTTGATATCGCTCTCCCCGACACTTGCTTTCACATTTTCCTGCAATACCTGGGCATCTTCAAGGGAAAGGCATAAACCAAACACGGTGGGTCCCGATCCGGACATTAGCGTCCCCAATGCCCCCGCCGCAACAAAAGCCTCCCGCAAAGCCTGTACCTGCGGGTAAGCTGGCAACACCACTTTTTCCAGATCGTTATGCAACTGCTGGGCAATTTTTTCGCGATCGCGTGTTCCAATAGCCGCTACCATTTCCCCGGAATGGAATCGCTGCCGGCGTTCTGCCAAAGTTAGCGCATCCTGAGGATAAGTACTGCCAAACTGCTGGCGGTAGGTTTGGTACGCCCAACCGGTTGACACGCTAACCGATTTATGCTTGGCTAGCACCACATAAAAATCCTCCAAGTCCGGCAACGGAGAAAGGCAGTCTCCGCGACCAGTAGCCAACACGGTTCCCCCAACGATGCAAAAAGGAACGTCAGCACCGAGCTTACTTCCTAACCCCTGCAATTCCGGTTGAGTCAATCCCAAATTCCACAACGTATTCAGCCCCACCAACACCGCTGCTGCATTGCTAGAACCGCCTGCCAGACCGGCTGCCACGGGAATGTACTTGTCGATGGTTATATTGACCCCGCCGTATTGCGCCCAACTGTCGGGAAATTCCGCACGCATCAAATCGGCAGCACGATAGGCCAGATTGCTGCTGTCGTTGGGAACTTGGGGATGGTGGCAAGTTAGGTGGAACGTTTCCAAACCATTGAGATTGAGGGAAACGCGATCGCATAAATCGATGGTCTGCATCACCATCACCAGTTCGTGGTACTGCCCGTTGCTGGCGATATCCTCCCCCACAATTTCCAAATAGAGATTAATTTTGGCCGGTGCTAAAAAAGAACAAGCACGCATGGTTGATTGCCCCTATTCCCATAAAAACCAATTACCCCTCATCGCGGCGATCGCTTGCGGCGGCCACCCAATTGCTCAAAGCCACCCACTCCTCTACACCCAGGTCTTCCGCCCGACATTGAGGGTTGGCTTGTAATTGTTGCAAAAATTGGCTCAAGCGATCGCGGCTCAAACAGGATTTTAAATTGTTGCGCAGCATTTTGCGCTTGTTGGCAAAACCTAATTTTACCAGAGTTTCCAACAAACGCGGATTTTCAGCAGAAACTTGCCAACGGCGAGGATGCAACCGCACCACCGCCGAATCCACCTTGGGCGGCGGTGTAAAATAGCGGGCTGGCACCGACGTTACCCACTGACAATCCGCCAAATACTGCACCCGCACCGAAAGCGCCCCAAACGTCTTCGACCCCGGTGATGCCTGCAACCGTTCGGCCACTTCCTTCTGCACCAACAAAACCAACGTATCGAACGCCGGCGTTACCGGTTGGGCAATCGTCCCCAGCAACTTCTCCAGAATCGGACCGGTAATATTGTAGGGAATATTCGCCACCACCTTATTGGGCTGTTGTTCCCAACCATAGGTATGCTGCAACTGTTGCCAATCCAACGATAGGATATCCGAGGACAGCAAAATCAGATGCTCGCGATCGCCCAATTTTTTCTGCAAATCAGCATACAAATCCCAGTCAATTTCCACCGCCACCACCGAACCCGCAGCTTCCAGCAACCGCCGGGTCAGCCAACCCGTTCCCGGACCAATTTCCAACACAAAATCTGCCGGTGACAGTTGCGCCGCTGCCACGATTTCGTCCAAGATCGTGCCATCGCGCAGCCAATGCTGGGCAAATCGTTTGCGCGGCTGGTGCTTGAGGGAGCGATCGCTCATATCAAAAACCTCAATCAAATTCTTCACTAATATAGAAATAAAGCTTCCCCAAATCTAAATTTATATAAAATCCCCATCCTTTCTTTTTTGCCAGCAGCTTCCCTTTCAAATCCCCTTTCCTGGGGGATAGCAGTCAAAAAGCCGCACCCAGACCAAAAGCGATCGCCACAATTTGCCAAAACTTTATAAAATCTCTTGGGGAAAATTCAATACTTTTTGTTAAATTTACAATACTTCGGGAATTCTGTTAACCAGGATACCAACCTCCTATTCAAACTTTCCGATTTATTTATCGTACGTATACCCATATCTTAACCATGCGAGAACTCGTTGCCATCCTAATATTCGGAATTGCTACCCTAGCCTCTGCCTATCTGTTCGGTCTTTTAGGCTATTTCTTCACCGGTATCTTTCTCATTCTCGAACACATTCCCGAATGGGTCTGGAGTGCGACCCTGCTATCGCTAACCATTGTCATCTCCCGGAGCTTGCCTTCTTCCTCCGCCTAACCGTATGCCGCTTGTGGTAGGATGTTGTCCGTATATATGCCCGTTTGCCGCCCTTGAGTCCAGCCACTTTTTCCTTCCACTGCCAAACTCGGTGTAGCAAAACCTACGCCAGAGCCGGCGTTTTCACTACGCCACACGGAATTGTCGAAACCCCCCGATTCATGCCAGTTGGCACCCTGGCAACGGTAAAAACCGTCACCCCCGAACAATTGCGGGCAACCGGTGCCCAAATGGTTTTAGCCAATACCTATCACCTCCACCTGCAACCGGGGGAAGACATTGTGGCTGCCGCTGGTGGCTTGCATAAATTCATGAACTGGCAGGGTCCCATTTTGACGGACTCTGGCGGTTTTCAAGTGTTTAGCTTGAGCGAAATTCGCACCATCAACGAAGCAGGGGTCACCTTTAAATCCCCCAAAGACGGGCGCTTAATTTCCATGACCCCGGAAACTTCCATCCAAATTCAAAACCAACTGGGGGCAGATGTGGTGATGGCGTTCGACGAATGTCCGCCCTATCCCGCCAGCGAGGAAGCTATTGTTACCGCCACCGATCGCACTTATCGGTGGTTGCAGCGATGCATCGACGCCCACCAACGGGAAGACCAAGCCTTGTTTGGTATTGTGCAGGGGGGTGTATATCCCGAACTGCGCCAGCAAGCTATACGTGATTTAGCCAAATTGGACTTGCCCGGTTATGCCATCGGTGGGGTTAGCGTGGGGGAACCGCCGGAACTCATTAGCCAGATTGTGCGGTTGAGCGCGCCCTATTTACCCGAGAGCAAACCCCGCTATTTAATGGGGGTAGGTACCTATCGAGAAATGGCCCAAGCGATCGCTTCTGGGATTGATTTGTTTGACTGCGTTATCCCCACCCGACTGGCGCGCCACGGTGCGGCTTTGGTGCAAGGAGAGCGCTGGCATTTAAAAAACGCCTGTTTTCGCGAAGACTTTACGTCCCTAGATGCCACCTGTTCTTGCTATACCTGTCAAAATTTTAGTCGTGCCTATTTGTGCCATTTGGTACGTTCTCGGGAAATGCTCGCCTATACCCTGCTATCGATACACAACATTAGCGAACTCATTCGATTTACCCAGGATATCCGCCGAGCGATTTTGGAAGACCGACTGTCGGAAACCTTTGCCCACTGGTTGAACTAAAAGATTTTTGCCAAAATTTTCCCCAAAAAGTATTGTGCTGTTGGAATAGGCTGTGTTACTATAAAAAATTGTTGGGATGAAGGAAGCGCCAAGCCGACAACTTCCCAACCAGGCAAGCAAGGGCTTGTAGCTCAGTGGACTAGAGCACGTGGCTACGGACCACGGTGTCGGGGGTTCGAATCCTCCCAAGCCCGTTTTTAGCAACTCTGCGACCGAGTTTTTTCCTTCGTCCCGGTGGAAAAAAGTGTAGCAATGATTCTATCCCTACCCCCCTGGGCAAGGGGGGTTTTTATTTTCTATTTTTTGCAAGAATTTAGAAATGGGGGATTAGGAATTGCCAGAACGAACGGCGTGCAAATCTGGACCGCGACCGGTGGCAAAGCGTAAAGAGTGGGAAATATCTTTGTTGTTCAGCAGCACAAAGATTGCCAACGCAATGCTAGCGAAGATACCGGAAAGGGAAAACAAGGCCCGATAGCCAAAGCTTTCGGCAACCATGCCCAGAACTGGTCCGGCGATCGCGATCCCCAGGTCAAAGCCGCCGATGCTTAAAGAAAACACGCGTCCCCGTTCGCCAGCAGCAGAGCGATCGCCCATCAAAGCAATGGTCATGGGAATCAACACCCCAGCACCCGAACCTTCTAGAACACCAGCAATCAAGAAAGCAATCGGAGTGTTGGCGTGGCTTAACAGTTGCATGCTGATGATATAGGAACAGAGACTGAGAGTGATAAACAATCCCCGTCCCAAGCGATCGCTGGCTTTCCCCACAAAAAAGCGCAAGCTAAAACTCGCAATCGCAGCGGCGGTATAAAACCAACCGGGATTGAGAGCAACATCAGTATCTTTAATATACAAAGGCAAAAAGCTAGCCAGGGAACCAAAAACCAAACCAATAAACAGCATCACCAACGCCGGTACGCGCACCCGGGGACTGAACAAAAGCTGCCACATGGACAGTTTCGGAGTCAACTCGGAGGTACTTTGGCTATTCCCTGGTTCGTCTTTTGGTTTCGATTCTGGAGAAGGAGATTTGCCAATTAAAGTAGCGCAAAACCAAGCCACTGCCCCAATTACTGCGGAAACCACAAACAACGGGGCGTGGCCAAAAGACTCTTGCAGGAAACCACCCATCGCCGGTCCGATGGCAACCCCCAACGGCTGCACCAAACTCATGTATCCAATTAACTCACCGCGATGTTGGGGAGGTGACAGATCCGTAACCAGGGTACTGTAGCCGATGGTAAAAGCAGCAATACTAATGCCGTGGAAAGCGCGCACTGCCATCAGTAAAGGCACTGTAGCTACCAGCAAATACAGCACTGGGGCTAGGGCAACCACCGCCGAACCAATCAACAGCACCAGCTTGCGACCCCTGCGATCGGAAACTTTGCCCAGGTAGTTGCGGGTTAGCAGCAAGCCAATGGCAAATGCCCCCATTACCCATCCCACTTGTCGATCGGTGCCACCGATATCCTGTACGTACAGGGGCAGGGTGGGCAACAAAGAAGCCAAACTCGACCAAAACAACAAACCGGCAGCAAACAGTGCCAGTAAATTGCGACGTACCTGTGGCTGTAGCTGTTGAAAGACGGTCACAGCGTTCCCCTCCGATAAGATTTGGTGCCGCGAAATTGTGTTGGCAAGCAGTTACTGGTGGCAAGGAAATACCAGCAAGTTGCTTTCTCCAGTGTGACCCATTCCATTTTGTTAAGCAATGTTAAGAATGCGCAGGGATGGTTGGGTGATCGCTTGCCGAGATACCTGCTTCCTTGCTGGTGCCGATATTTGTTAAGTTTTATAAACTTTCTTAAGCATTTACGATCGATTCCTGCTAAAAATCTTATGGAAGGTCAAGGTAAACGAAGATAGATCGGTTTCCAGACCCATCCATCAATTGATAGAAAGTCAAGATAAGGAGATAGAACCATGGGATTTCTCAAGAAAATCTTCGGCGGCATTTTCGCTTTTCTCGGTAGACTCCTGGGTCTCAACAAAAAAGAAGAATACTATGTAGAGTTTGCCGATGGCGGCAGCCAGAGCGCGAGTTCATCCAACCCCTCTCAAACCGCGACTGCTTCCAATACCAGCAGCGATCGCCAAGCTTCCAGTCAAAGTGCCACATCTACTCAAACTGCGCCACCATCAGCAGCAACGCAATCCTCATCCCAGAAAACATCCACAAAACCAGCAACCTCCCCCCAACCTGCGGCGCAAACTTCTACCGTAGCACAAACCCAAACCAAGCCCCAACCCAAACCAGCGCAAAAACAGCAGCAAAAAGAAGCTGCCGATACCCTGTTTGCACCGAACTTTCTGAATCCTTTTAACAAATCTACACCTCGCCGTCGCCCCAGTGCCAATATGAATTCCTTTCTACAAATGGCCCAGGAAATGAACGTTAACCGGCGATAGGTTGGGTTCGTTCCTAAGAATCTGAAGAAATGGGAAACTGCTGGCAGAACACCAATCCACTGTACAGTTGAAAAGCTGGATCCCAAGCACTGGGATACTTGCGAGAAATATCCATATAAAACGGCAGACGAGAAAGCAATTCGGGAAAGTCTGCCACCGCTGTTTCCGCAAAGGGGGAAAACAAAGACCAAATTGGAACTTGAGATAAGTGACTGGCAAGGACCTCTCGAAGTTGGTTCCATTTCGGTCGATTGGTCATTTGCAAGGAGGTTTCTGTAGGATTTGGCTGCTGGGCAAAACTGTAGCCTTCATGAAAGTTGTAGCTGCTGTCGCAAAACCGAAGAATGCTTTGGCGTTGCGGTAGGTGGAGGTCGCACACGCAAGTATAATCGTGGGTTTTGGTTTTGTAGCGTACTTGTTCCGCGCGGGGTCGGCGGGGGTCGAAGTCGAAGCTATCTATGAATAGAGGTAGCAGACCTTCGACGATTGCACGAACTTCCGACCACTGGAAGGAAATTACACCGAGTTGGTTGTTTTGGTCGTGACAAACTACCGCGGGTTGGGGGGTCAGTTGCTGAAAATAGCTGACACGAAATGTATGCAGTTGCTGAATGTCTGCGGTGGAGGTACAAAAATTGGCAATCCCTCCCTGCCGCATTTGGCGGCTGTACACTTGGAGTTCTGCCATGTTGCCAGTACGATATAACCGCCAGCTACGGGTAGGAAGTTGCAATCTGGCTGTGTAGGGGTCGGTGTCGGTCAGACGTGCCAAATATTTGGCAGCGTCGGCTTTTTTCTCTTTGGCTATTGGTTCGAGAATTAAAACGCCTAGTTGGTCGCTACCGGGTCGGGTTTTGGCTTGCGCGATCGCATTTTCCAGAGCTTGTTTTTCCTGCCGTTCGAGACGAGACAATCCCTGTCTGGCTTGGGATAAAATTTTAGCATTGGACGTGCTACGCAGCAGTTGCCGATAGAGCTTTTCCGCCGCTTTGGCTTTATTGCTCGCTTCGTAAATTTGTCCCACATACAACTGCACCCAAGGATTTTCCGGGGATGACTTGGTCAGCGGTTTGAGCAATTGAGCTGCCTGGCGATAATCTTGCCGTTGCAAGGCGGCAGCAATTTTTTCTAATTCCTCATTCATAGCTTACCTCCTACTATTGGAAATTGTGCTGGAATGGTTTTTGGCATCGTTCGGATGCTCCCTCCCGTTCGCAGATCAAGATTCGCATTTTTGAAGTGGAGACAATTCACGCAGTTTCCCTACTTTTGACCGAAAAACCCAATCGACTTCTTGAACCATTTTCTTAAAACTTTTCAAGAGATAATCGGAATACTTTGGTAGGGATGCTTCGCGAAACGATCCTACCAAGGAAACTGGAAAATTTCAGAAATCGTATTGCCGGAGATTCTTCCCCCATTGAGGGCATTTGAAGCAACTTAAGTTTACGGCAGGATTTCATATAAATTTCGATGTAAGAAGTTTCCAGACGTCCATGGTTGGCAGTCCCAAGCAGCCTTTTTACTGATGAAGAATATGATAAAGCGTTTTATAGTTCAGGTCGATTCCGTGAACTTCTTTTAGCCAAAGCTGAATTTCTTTATAGCTGGAAAATCTTTCTGGATAGCGAATTTCCTCTCGAATTTTTTTCTTGGTTTCCGCATCAATTTTCGGGGGTCTTCCCGAGGGCTTTTTCTCTTCCAAAAGTGCTTCCAATCCTCCTTCTCTATACAAACGCAACCAGCGATGAACGGTGGCTTCATTTCGTCCGACAATTACCGCCAAAGTACGCACCGTATCCACCACCTGACTTTGGAGAAGGTAGAGAGCTTGTACTTTCACAAAGTTGAGGACCGTTTTTTGTTGCTTCATTAGTTTTTGCAGGGTTTCTGAGGATTCCGTAATTTCAATTTTCGGAACGCCTGACATGGTTCCCTCCTGTCTCAAGACCAGCTCGCTATCTTTACTTTACCATAAGTGTTGCGCAGTTTTTTAGAGATAGCATGCAAAACTCATTTTTCGTTGAAATACGCGATCGCAACTTCTCAAAAACAGTCCTAACTTGCCAACGGTGCCAACTTCATTCTTAACTATTGGCATTTCCAAGGAAACTGAATTGCGCGAGTATCTTACCGAGATATATTGGGACTGTCATGAAAAGGAGATTTTTAGCCCGATCGTAACATGATGTCATCTTAGCTAGCGCCTCGGGTTTTATAATAGATTTGGTAGATAACTCGAAAAAATAAAAAACGAGCTACAAACCATTTTTGTAATTTTTGTTCAGAGGTTACAGTTGAATGAATATCGCTTTGGGAACCTTGTTGCTAGTGGCGATCGCGTTGCTTTTGGCTCAGCCCCTTCTCGCTGCTCCCATCAAGCGAGCTTCAGAAGCTTTAGGATTTCACACGCGCTATCAGTGGCCTTTCATGTGGTTGGTAGCGATCGCTTTGCACTACATCCAAAGAATCATTCTAGCTTTCTGTAGAGGCATTACCAGCCCCATCGAACGTTACCGGCGTTTGCAAACCCCACTCCAAAAATCGGGATTTTGGTTTTCCATTGCCAATACGTTTTTTGCGCTGTTGGTTTTCCGACCCGACTTGCTAATTGCGTGCGTTTTGCAGGGGAGCTTCGCGCCGCTGTCTGGTATTGAAATTGCGCCGCATTTGATTGTGGGCTTTATATTTGGCGCGATCGCAGCGTGTACGGCATTTTACCATACATTTTTTGTCGATTTCTTAAAAGGACAGCATCACTACGAGCACGTTCTCGACACCACCCTGGAAGAAGCCCTCAAGGTGGAATTGCCAGAAGAACTCAAAGGCGATACTGCTTTCGAGCATTACGCCAGCACCAGAAAGCTTGCCCTAGACGGAATGGCGTCTTTAGGAGGCGTAAAATCGGCGTTTGAACTGTTTTGCTTTCACTTGTTGAGTGGCACGCTTCCGGAAAAGTGCCCCACCCAGCATCGAGGAGCGGCGTTTTATTTCTTTCTGTGCGCCCACTCTCCCGAATACGACACCGATTGGTACGCTTATTCCAGCCTCTTTGATGCCAATCGCAATCCTGCTGGCAAATCCAATTTAATTTCCATGGGGGCGGAAACCTCTAGAGCGATCGCGGGTTGGTTTTGGGGTCGCCCGGATATGGTCGGGGAAGGATTGTGGGGCGCTAGCAAAAAGGTTCTCATTATTATTGCCACGCTCAAGCCTCGTTTGCTGAAAATTTGGCACAGCCGGGCGGCGCGCGTTGACTTTTTGCGCCAGATTCACCAACCCCCACAAAAACCTGATTGGCTCCAATATTTAGAAAAGCAGGCGTGGTATGGTTCCTTTGCTAGCTATGCCGGCAATTTGAAAGCAACACTTACCAACGATATATCTTTGGTCATCGATCGCCTTTACGCCTCGGTTGCGATTTATGCGATTTTGTTCGTGATGCCTGCTTTTCTCCAAGATGCCTGGCACGAAGCCACTCACGGTGCTGCCAACCATAGTTTTGTTGGGCTGGTAGAAGCAATCTCATTCAATTTGAGCCACGAACCGGTGGCTTTGTTTACTGTGGGAATGGCTTTCTTTTTGCCCCTGGGTTTCGTGGAACTGGCTTTTCTAGACAACCAAGACCCGCCTGTGGAAAAGCCAGAGTTTACGCACTCTATAGAGGAACCAGTGAGTTGGGTGCCGCTGTACGTTCTGGAAGATATTGCTGGAGATGGCAATACGGAAGAACAATTCAAGCGCCTGGCAGCAATTATTAAAGATTGGCCTTCGGTAGAACAAGCGGCAGAGAGACTTGGCATGGGAACGCCTCTCACCAAACCCGCACAACTGTTCAAGCTGGTTTTGGGGCGGTTTATATCTGAGAAAGGTCGCGATCGCAGCGAAAACCCCGTACGCGCTTATATTGAGGAGCTGGATGCGCTTATCGAGCTACAGGAGAGCAAGCAAGATGAAGGAGAGTCGCTGGAAGAGCCAGTTGTCGTCTCGAACTAGTTACCGAAGTTTTCCACTGTAGGATGGGAAGCACTGGTTTTTGCGATCGCAACAATGCTAGCAAAGACCGGTGCTTTTGAATGATGGCAACATCCCAGGGGTGATTCGCGAATCGCCCCTACTCAAGCATCATAAATAATTTTATATCTTGCAAAAAGTCTACCATGATTTTCTTGACAAAAAGTATTTTTGGTAATATTTGTACCATTTCCTTCATAGTCTGCAAGAGATAATAGGGGCATTTTTGTAGGGGCGCTTCGCGAAGCGCCCCTACCAGGGCAATTGGGACATTCCAGACAATCATTGTTTTTTAGAAATGGTATTACAAGCAACCATCGCTTATTGAAGCATAATTGATAAAAATGAGTTAAACAATCCACGCTAGTTGGTTAGAGAAAACATAGTTTCCCAGCTTGAAGTTGTTTAAAACAGGAACATATACTGGATAAATGCTGACCATCGTTAAGTGGAAACTATCGTTAACGACTGGTTTTCATTTTTGGCTCGATCGCTTGTTAATAATGGAATTTAGGAAACACGCACGCATCGAGCTACACTTGCCAACAAAGCATCTAAGTATCGATATCCGTGTCTGAAAACGCTTTCGCTAATTGGTTTGAACGGGTGACAGGTTATCCACCTTACCCATATCAAGAACGTTTGGCAACAAAAGATGAGTTGCCCTTGTTGCTGGATATTCCCACAGGTTCTGGAAAAACAGCAGCTATTGTATTGGCGTGGTTGTGGCGACGAGAAAAAGCCGATCGCGCAGTTTCCCAACAAACGTCAGTTGCAGGGAGCGATACCGAACCGCGACGTTTGGTGTACTGTTTGCCCATGCGATCGCTAGTGGAACAGACGTATAGGGAAATTCAAACATGGCTGGAAAAAGCTGATTTACAAAACCAAGTGGAACTGCACCGACTAATGGGTGGTGCGGTGAGCCAGCGTTGGGATATCCATGCTGACAAAAGCTGCATTTTGGTGGGAACTCAAGACCAGCTTCTTAGCCGCGCCTTGAATCGAGGCTATGCTATGAGTCGGTACAAATGGCCGGTTCATTTTGCTCTGTTGAACAATGACTGTCTCTGGGTCGTTGACGAAACCCAACTCATGGGAACGGGGTTGAGAACAACGATGCAGCTACAGGGATTTCGGGAGCAATTTCAAACTTACGGTCCGACGCATACCTTATGGATGAGTGCCACGTTAGAACTGGTGCGGAACGGCGGCGAAGCATCGAACCAAATGCAAACGGTGGATTACCAACGTGTTAGCCAGCTTGTGCGCAACGGTGTCGAAGCAACCGATAAAATCGAACGTCTCAACGAGCAGGATTTGGCGAACGAGAAACTACAGAAACTCAATTCAGCTCGCAAACCCCTACAATGCGCCCAAACTAGTTTGTTGGGAACTGGCAAAAAGGATACGAGCAATTATGCCAAAGAACTGGCTGCCGAAGCGATCGCAGCCCACCAAGAAAATACCCTAACCATTGTTATTTGCAATCGGGTAGACCGAGCGCAAGAAGTATATCGGCAAATTGAGAAACAGGGCAAAACGCCAACGCTGATTCACTCTCGGTTTCGAGAAAAAGAGCGATCGCAGCTTACAGAATGGCTACAAGGCAACCCGAAAGGGATTTTGGTGGCAACGCAAGCCATTGAAGCTGGGGTGGATATTTCGGCAACGACTTTGTTTTCGGAACTTGCGCCTTGGTCGTCGCTGGTACAGCGATTTGGTCGTTGCAATCGACGCGGCGAGGATAGCCATGCCAGGGTCTACTGGATCGATATCGACCTATCCAAAAAGGGTGTGGAACTGCCATATACGGAAAAGGAACTAACCCTGGCGCGCGATCGCTTGTTAAATTTGGAAGATGTCGGCATTCAATCCGTACAAGGCATTGAAGTTCCCAGTTCGCCACCAGAAGGGTTGGTACCTCGCAAACGAGATTTGCTGGAACTGTTCGATACTTCCGCCGATTTAGCCGGGCACGATATTGATGTGTCGCCGTTTATCCGCCATAGCGAAGATACAGACGTGGCGATCGCGTGGCGGTCATGGTCCGATACAAACGAATTGCAGGCCATGGGAGCCTTGCAGCGTGCGGAACTCTGTCGCGTCAGCATTTGGAGAGCTAAGGAGTTTCTTACCGACCCCCTCAAAGCTTCTCAAGTATGGACTTGGAATGGATACCAGCAAAAATGGACTGTCGTTCGAGACATTTATCCGGGGATGTCGCTGTTGGTTCCATGCAGCGTGGGTGGATATTCTTCCAATTTGGGTTTTACAGCGGATAAAAAAGATAAACCCGAGCAGGTGGCAACGGAAAAAATCGAAAACGATGCCGATAGCCGCGATAAATTATCTTATTTACGGCAGTACGTCAGTTTAAAACAGCATTCGGAAGATGTTGCCGACCAGGCGCGCCAGCTTTGCGAGGCGTTTGCGGGTTTTGGCTTGCCTGCAGAATACATCCAGCGATCGGCATACTGGCACGATTTTGGCAAAGCCCATTTTACGTTCCAGGAAATGCTAACGCGCGATCGCCCAGAAAAACAAGAAACGCTGTGGGCAAAATCCGATCGCCAGTCGCAAATAGACGCCCAACGCAAAGGTTTCCGCCACGAACTGGCGAGTGCCTTAATAGCGTTGCAGCAACAGGAAGACTTTCTGCTGGCGTATTTGGTAGCGGCGCATCACGGCAAAGTCCGCATGACCATTCAGCCGCAGCCTTACGAACCATATCTCCAAGAGGGGGTAAAGCGATACGCGCGCGGAGTTTGGGAAAACGATAACATCCCTGCCATTGATTTTGCCGGGATTCCGAAACAAACCTTGTCGCTGGATTGCATGGAGTTGGGCAACAATTCCTGGACCAGCCGTGCGATCGCACTTTTGCAAGAATACGGTCCCTTTCGCCTGGCATTTTTGGAAGCGTTGGTTCGCATTGCCGACTGGCGGGGGTCTGCCAAACGAGACGAACAGATATTAGGAGAAACCGATGCCTGAGATGTTGCCGGAGATTCTACTGAAAGGATGCGCGACGCAACCGCTGTCAAACTATCTCAAAGCGTTGGGAATTTTGCGGTTGGTGGCGGAACAGGAAGATTCCCAAGCAAAGGGATATTGGTATAAAAATGGGTTTGTGGTGCAGGCGCACTTGTCTGGCGAAGAGATTGTGCAATTTTTGCTGCATTGCTACCAACCCACACCCTTGATTTCCCCTTGGAATGGCAGTACGGGGTTTCACGAAGAAGACAAAAAAGCCAATAAAAAGACTTTGGAGGCAATCGCCACCTCAACGGCTTCCCGATTTCAAGATTATCGAAAAGCGATCGCAGTAGCTAGCGAACAAGTACAAGCGTTGCGCTCTACCCTGGATGACACCATTAAAAATAAAAAAGAACACATTACCAAAAAACTTAAATCTACTCTGATGGTGCGCCTGCGCAATCGCCTTCCCGACGATGCGTTAAGGTGGTTGGATACTTGTGCGCTGGTTACCGATGAAAAGCTGTCGTTTCCGCCTTTGTTGGGAACGGGAGGCAATGACGGTAACTTCGAGTTTAGCCGTACTTTTATGCAGCAGCTTTTGGAACTGTTCGACCTGCAAACTGGCAACCCCCAGCCACCGACAGAAAAGCTCCTGCGAGCAGCATTGTTTGGCGATGCAATTCCCAACTTGGATTTTAGCGGCAAAATCGGTCAGTTTAATCCCATAGCCGCAGGTGGTCCCAACGCATCCGTTGGCTTTCAAGGGGAGTCGAGGGTAAATCCTTGGGATTACATTCTGATGGTGGAAGGAACGCTGCTGTTTGCGGCTGGCGCGACACGACGCTACGAACGTTCCGAACGGGGAACATTGGCATATCCGTTTACCGTGCAAACTTCGGATGCGGGATACGGTAGCGCTTCGCCTGCTGATGCAAAAGACAGTCGGGGAGAGTTGTGGACTCCCTTGTGGTCGGCACCCACTGGTTTGCCGGAGTTGCAGGTACTATTTCGCGAAGGAAGAGCCAAAGTGGGAAATCGCAGTGCCAAAACTGGGGTAGACTTTGCCCGTGCCGTATCGAGTTTGGGCATATATCGCGGTTTGGATGGGTTCGTGCGCTATGGCTTTCAAGTGCGCAATGGTTTGTCCTATTTTGCCGTGCCATTGGGTTGGTTTGACTGTCGTCGCTCAAGGCAGCGAGATTGGTTGCGTTCTCTCGATGTATGGTTGGATCGGATGCAACGCGCTACCCGTAGCGACAAGACGCCAGCATCTTTAAAACGTGCTTACCGCCGGCTACAGGGTGTCATTATGGATTTTACGCAAAATCGGGCACGATTGCTGGATGTGCTGGTGGCTTTGGGAGAAATGGATAAAGCTTGCGATCGCTCGTTGGGTTTTATGAAAGAACAAAATATTCAACCACTTCCGCAGTTACCCACTGCCTGGATAAGAGAATGCCAGCAAGAATGCAATCAAGAAGAATCTGTAGAATTTCGTTTGGCTCTCTCCCTTCGACACAGCTCAGGGCAGGATTTGCGGAAACGTTTGGTACGAGTTCGCGAGCAGCCACAGAAGCATTCGTTACAAGTTCGGTGGCGGGAGGATGATGACAATATAACCACCTGGCGGGAAACCAACCTTGTTGACAACCTCATTAGTATGTTGCGGCGGCAGGATATCGAACAACAACAAGGGGAAAAGCAGGAAGGGGAAAAGCAGGAACAGGCAGAAACACAATTGCAAGAACAAAGGGTTCCCGTTCCCGAACCTCCTTATGCCGATCTCAAGCATATTTTGGCTTGGATTGATGGTAAAACAGACGATCGCCGATTGGAAGCTTTCGCGAGGGGATTGTCATTGGTTTGGATACCTGACAAGGACCAACGACAGCAATTCCATGGGCTCCCTCCCTATTTCAAATCCACTTGGAAATCCCAATTTCCCTTGTTGGTGCGGCCAGCTTATGCGTTAGTTGCGATCGCGCACCGTCGTTGTGTGGATGTCCAACAATCTGTGGCAAACAACGTCGAATCGGCAGAACAGGTAAATACAAATCATTCCCAAGTGACGATGCCCAGGGTTCCCGCGCTTTTGACCCAGTTGGCAGCCGGCAGATGTATTAAAGCAACCCAACTGGCTTCCCGTCGCTTGCGTGCCAGCGGACTCAGACCTGCCATTCCTGAAGTTTACGAACCGCGCGATCGCACGCGGCGAATTGCGGCAGCGTTGGCTTTTTCCCTTTCTCCAAGGGATGCCCAGCAATTGCTTCGTACTATCCAAATAAGCGATGGCAACGATCGAAATGCCGAACAGGGGCAAGTGGACTTGGAAGACGAACACAAAGGGAATGTTAATAATGGAGATTTTCAGCGATCGCAATCAGAAAATCAAAATGAGAGTCAACCAAAAGCTCAGTTTGGAGAGCAATTAAGCCTATTTTAGGGTACAATTTAGAGTTAAATTTCTCAGTTGTAACTATAAAAACGAAGGAAGTATCTGATATGGACTTTTCCCAACTCAAAGACGAATCTCGATTGTTAGTAGAAGCCGACCTCCAACCTTTACAGGGAACGCGGTTTCAACCGACGGGTTTTCCCGATTTGGGAGCGGCTGAATACAGGCTACCAGACGATACGCGCATGTTGTTGGTGGAATCTGCCCAAAGTGTTGCCAATCGCTTGGAAAATACGATTTGGGACGATAACCAAAAAGATGTGGTAGAACCTTTACGGGGAATTTCTTACGTTGTGGTCAAACAAGATGGTGAGGTTTTGACCAATTCGCTTTTGGAAGCCCATCGTATCAACTCGTTTTATATTTTGGAAGGCAAGGACAAAACATTTTTCGAACAGCTCAAGCAAGAACTTGACATTTTGGCTTCCGGTCCTGTTGATTTTCACAAGCTAGCCAAAGTCTTGGTGAAATATGACATTAATTCTTTGCTGCATGGGGTTTTTCTAGCCAAAAAAGAGCTAGCTGGTGGCAGATTTAAACTGGCTAGAGCCTTGTCAGGGTTTATTGAAGCCAGCAATGTGTCTGATGTGCAGCTGGGTGGTGTAAAAAACGATCGCGTCGATCCCACAGCAGATTCGCAAAGAGGAGGGGGCAATATTCCCTATCACCGTCAGGAATACACGGCGGAAAGTATTACCGCTTATTTTAATCTCGATTTGGCACAAATTCGCGGCTACCAGTTAGGGGAAACGGTGGAAAATTTGCTGATTGCTATGGCAATTTGGAAGATTCGGCGGTTTCTCAATGATGGTTTGCGCTTGCGAACAGCATGCGACTTGGAATGTCTGGATGTTCGAGTTACGCGCCCGCAAAATTACGAACTTCCCAGCCACGAAGAACTAACGAAAGCGTTGCCCAAACTGGTAGAAGCGACTTCCCAGTGGTTTGCCGATCCACCGGTGACAGAGGTTCAATATCAAGCAGAAGAGAAGTCAAAGGACAAGAAAAAATAGTTTCTGCTAGCGATAGTAACGAAAAACGATCTAGAAAATTGGAACCATGCCCACAGCTATTTCTATTACCTTTCTCAACGGACAGTTTCACGCCACACCTTGGAACCACCAGGTGAATGAGGGGGTTGTGGAATGGCCGCCGTCACCTTGGCGTATTTTACGAGCTTTGGTTGCGGCTGCCTATGCCTTACCGGAACCTCCCCAGCGTCAGGAATTGCAGCGGTTGATGGAACTTTTTTCCCAGTCGTTGCCTACCTATTATTTGCCCCCGTCGAATATTGCCCATACCCGTCACTACATGCCGGTTTGGCGGGAGGGAAAAGCTACGAGTTCTAAGGTTTTCGATACGTTTCGGGTGATGGAAAAAGGGGCAAAAGCGATCGCAGTATGGCAGGATTTGGCGTTGGATACGGAAAGTTGGCAGTTGCTGGAACGTCTTTGCAAGCAAGTGAATTATTTGGGGCGTTCGGAATCTTGGGTACAGCTAGCGCCGTTGCAGGAAATAGATCAAGAGACGTTGGAAGAAAAATCAATGGTAGCTGAGGTGGCTCCATCACCAGCCGCCCCTCGACTTCGCCCGGGGCTAGCTCCTCAGTCTGGCTCGGGGGGAACTTCTCAGGTTGGTTCGGGGGTTGATTTGGGAAATACAACGGAGGTATTGGCACCGCTGACACCGGAAGGATTGGTTCAATTTCGCCAAGGTTTGGAGACGGCGGGGTTGATGCCACCCAAACCGAAAAAAGGGAAAAAACCTAAGTGGACGGTTCCGGAGACGATTTTGGCGGCTTTGGAACTGAATGTGGCGGATTTACACGCGCAGGGATGGAACGGCATTCCGGGAGCGCGTTGGGTGGACTATTGTTGGCGTGGTGATTCCCAATCGAGTTCGGCGGTTCCTACCCGGGGGGAGGCGCAGCATGAGGAACTACCGACGTTTGCTCGATATGCCCTGGTGTCGAAGGTACTGCCAAAGCTGACGGAATCGCTTTATGTGGGCGATCGCGTTCGGGCTATTCTCAAGAAGTTGAGTCAAAATGGGGAAAATGGACCGGAATCGGTATTTTCTGGTAGGAATGACTCGGGCAAGCCTCTCAACAAGGACCACCAACATGCTTACTTTTTGCCGGAAGATAGCGATGGGGATGGAAGAATCGACCATTTGATTGTGTATGCCCAGAAAGGATTTTCTCAAAATGCTGTGAAGGCGCTGGCGCGTTTCAATCGGTTGGACCAAGTAAGTGGCGTGCCTTTGCAGTTGGTGTTGGTGGAGTTGGGCAAGGTGGAACAGTATTGCAGTAATATTGATTCGTTGGATACCGAAGGGCGATCGCTGCTTGTGGGGAAAAGCCGTCGTTGGCGGAGTATGACGCCTATGGTATTGCCCCGGCATCCGAAAACTTACCGTACGGGGGAACCGAAAATGGACCCCAATACGGGATTGCAAAAAGATGGTCCTCAAGACCAGGTGCGCAAGTTGTTAAAATACCACGGTTTTGACGAACCAACGGAAGTGCGTCCGATTGATGGTGCCGAGGCTTGCGAACGATATTCCTATCCTTGGTGGCAGTTCCGACGTTGGCGGCAAAGAGGAAAGGGGAGGAGGGGACGAGACGTTGCGTATGGTTTTGAGCTAGTATTTGAGAATCGGCAATCGGGACCGATGGCGTTGGGATATGCTGCCCATTTTGGTTTGGGAATTTTTATGCCAGTACCGGATGGCTGCGACGATGGGTAGGTGTTTGAAATGGAGATGTTTGAGAGGAGGGTCAATCCGGTGCGGGGTGGGCGTTTGCGAAAAATGCAGCCATTTTTCACCGTCGCAATTTCTGAAAGCTTTGTCAGGAGCGAGTTTTGGAATTTTCGACTGGAGTTTTTTTTGATGGAACGAATGCTGAAATCCAATTTTTGGTTTCACCGTCGCAATCGGGCTCTGAAATGCTATTGTGGTAAGGGGTTCACGCTCCCGCCGTCTCACCGCGACTCTCACTCGCGGCTCCATTGAAGCACAATAGTCGAGGGACTAAAGAAAGCAGCTGCCCTGTCTCAGTCTCACCGCGACTCTCACTCGCGGCTCCATTGAAGCTACGTATTAGCAGCTTGCGGTACAACAAAAGAGAGTCTCACCGCGACTCTCACTCGCGGCTCCATTGAAGCAGGGATTGAAGCAAAAAGGAACCTTGCCCAAAAGTCTCACCGCGACTCTCACTCGCGGCTCCATTGAAGCCTAATAATATATATAGGACCATTCACGCCCCCTAGCCGTCTCACCGCGACTCTCACTCGCGGCTCCATTGAAGCATCCCTGCACCTCGCTTGAAAGAAGCTTTTTCTGGGTCTCACCGCGACTCTCACTCGCGGCTCCATTGAAGCCGATGGAAGTGAAATATCAAGCAGTTGGGGAAATTGTCTCACCGCGACTCTCACTCGCGGCTCCATTGAAGCCCACTTGGGTCAATGCAAGTAAAGTATAGGGCAGTTGGGTCTCACCGCGACTCTCACTCGCGGCTCCATTGAAGCCCTAGCTCAATATCGGGAGCGTGCCCGCGAATGGGAGCCAGGTCTCACCGCGACTCTCACTCGCGGCTCCATTGAAGCTTTTGGCTTTCCTGGCTTTTTTATCCTTGTTCGGCTTCAATTGTCTCACCGCGACTCTCACTCGCGGCTCCATTGAAGCAGACCAAAGAACTCCCTCTGATTGATTTGAATCAGGTCTCACCGCGACTCTCACTCGCGGCTCCATTGAAGCGCTGCCGGGCGGAAGTTGCCCCCCGCCAAGAATCTGTCTCACCGCGACTCTCACTCGCGGCTCCATTGAAGCTTCAAGTTTATATAATTCAAAATTGACCCCGCGCGGTCTCACCGCGACTCTCACTCGCGGCTCCATTGAAGCTTTGGAAGCTTCGCTACCTGGAACGAAGCTGAAGAGTGTCTCACCGCGACTCTCACTCGCGGCTCCATTGAAGCCTAAGCCCCTTCCAAGTCCGCTTGGCAAGCCGGTTGTCTCACCGCGACTCTCACTCGCGGCTCCATTGAAGCCTGGACCCGCGACTTCCCGGAGGGGTTGGGCGGGTGTCTCACCGCGACTCTCACTCGCGGCTCCATTGAAGCCGAATCTTTGTCGTCGCCGGCGATCGATTCGCTGCTGTCTCACCGCGACTCTCACTCGCGGCTCCATTGAAGCCCCTAGAGTTTGGGCGAGGCTTCGCGAGAGCATCGTCTCACCGCGACTCTCACTCGCGGCTCCATTGAAGCAGACCATACAAATTCTCACCCCTATTTCCCAAGGCTTGAGTCTCACCGCGACTCTCACTCGCGGCTCCATTGAAGCCTCATACTTAGCCTGCTTGATCATCCGCCCTTCAAGTCTCACCGCGACTCTCACTCGCGGCTCCATTGAAGCCTGTTGACACCTATTACGATAGGCGTGGAAACAAGGTCTCACCGCGACTCTCACTCGCCTCCATTGAAGCAGACCAAAGAACTCCCTCTGATTGATTTGAATCAGGTCTCACCGCGACTCTCACTCGCGGCTCCATTGAAGCCAGCTCGCGCAAAGCTCTCCCGATTTCTTCTGGGCTTTGTCTCACCGCGACTCTCACTCGCGGCTCCATTGAAGCTTTCTCGCGTTAACGATTCCAGCCATAAAAAGAGTCTCACCGCGACTCTCACTCGCGGCTCCATTGAAGCTATCTGGAGAAGCTTTTGCGCCCACTTCTTTTGGCTCGTAGGTCTCACCGCGACTCTCACTCGCGGCTCCATTGAAGGCAGCTACCATTTTCGAAATAATATTCATTAATTTCTGTCTCACCGCGACTCTCACTCGCGGCTCCATTGAAGCGATTGCTGCAGCTTTTTGCGCGTCGCTTACTTTCAAGGTCTCACCGCGACTCTCACTCGCGGCTCCATTGAAGCTGAATTCCTCTTGCAGCTTTATCCAGAATTCCACAATGTCTCACCGCGACTCTCACTCGCGGCTCCATTGAAGCACCCGAAAGCCCACAGCCAATACAGCCCCTAGGCAGGTCTCACCGTTACTCTCACTCGCGGCTCCATTGAAGCGTATCCTAGTGATAAGACATAATCGATTATCTCATGCCATTTCTGAAAAACAACGATTGTATGGAATTTTCCAATTGCCCTGGTAGGGGCGCTTCGCGAAGCGCCCCTACAAAAATGCCTCTATTATTTCTTGCATATTATTAAGGAAATGGTATCAGAGTCTCACCGTAACTCTCACTCGCGGCTCCATTGAAGCTGAAATATTTGGAATTTCCCGATTTCCTTGGTAGGGACGCTTCGCGAAGCATCCCTACTTTTTCATACGATTCCTCATCGCTTGGAAAGCTACCCAAGGATGAAATAGAGCAACCGGAGAGCGTACCATTTGATGAACACCCATTAAATAAGCATGAAATTGCGCGTCATGATGGGCTTGTCGCGCCACCCAATTGATATATTGGTTCAACCACCAAGAAAACCAATCAAATGCGATCGCGCCTTGCGTCGTTGTAAATTGAGAATCCTGTTGCGTTGCTATCGACCAAGGGGATGCATACCGTTTCGCCAATTGCTTGTGAAACCTTTCAGAAACAAATCGCTGTTCGCTATCCTTACTAGCCTCTTGTTGCAGCCACGTTTGCAGAACCATACTGGATATTCCCCCCATAGTCATGCCCTGACCGTAATAAGGACATGGCGCGCAAACCGCATCCCCGACAGCCACCAACCCAACCGGCAAACGCACCTCCTCATATCGATACAGGCGATTGGCCGTGGCACGGTGAGCGCAAATAGGGGTTGTCAGTTGTGCTTCGTGAATGGCTTCGTAAAATATAGGACTGGGCAGACTTTTGGCAAATTCTAAAAACCCTTTTTCATCCAACGGTGGATAATCCCGTCCGTACCCTCCCAACGTAGCAATCCATTCTTCTCCCTCTACAAGAGCCAAATACCCCAGTCGCTTTTGGTTCGGTGGACCGTGTTCGATTAAGATAACTTTACCCTCGGGTTGTTTGTCGGCAGGAATGCGGTAGCGACAGGTTGCATATCCCAACAACGGATCGACGACGGTGGTTGGTGGTGGCTGATATCCCAATTGTTGCAGCCAGTGGGGCAGTTGGGAACCACGACCGCTGGCATCGACCACCAGTTCGCCATTTCGCTCTTCTTTGGTTTTGCGATGGAAATCATATAGAGAAACACCTACAACGCGATTTTGGGAAGCATTGCCCAGCAATCCGACAACGCGGCATTGTTGCTGGAAGCTAACATTTTCTAATTTAGCAACCTGTTGGCGAAGGGTCGCTTCTAACAGCGGCCGGGTACAAGTTACAGAAACCAATGGGGAAGGTGATGCCAGCGTTGCGTTCCATCCTCCCTTATCGATATGAAAATGATATAGTTCCCGATTCCAATCAATAGGAATGGCACCCGCTGCTTGGAGTTCTTTTCCTATGTTGGGAAACAAGCTTTCTAGAATGCGATACCCTTGAGCCAACAGAATGTGCGGTTGAATGGACTGGGGAACGCCCCGCCGTGTTTGCGGGGTTTCCGGTAATTTATCCCTCTCTACAATGGTGACATGGGAGAAGAAATCGGCTAGAACGCGGGCAGCGAGCAAGCCCGCCATGCCACTACCAATTACGATTGCGCGATCGCCTATTTTTTTCATAAACAAACGGATCGAGTTGAAAATCTATTTCTGGATTTTAGCTAATTGTAAGGAAGGAAACCATCAAGATTTCTTCTGACTTCCCTTAGAGGGGTAAACAGGACGGCTAGCGATGGAGAAATGCGCGGTAGTGGAAACTGTTCGCTGGCTTCCAAATGACCACGGGCATATTTAATAACTTAGCAGATATGGGGCGATCGGGGACCAAATCTGCGGTTGGTAAAAGGGGATACCAATTTTGGAAAAAGTTAAAATCGTTATTCATAACAATATAGTTATTTCAAATCCTTGTTTGCTGGCAATATCGATTCCAAATTAACAAATTTCGATAACTTCTCCCATCACGCTCATTTTCCTTATCCTAGAGAGTTTTTGTAGGGTGGGCATTGCCCACCCTACGATTTTAAATGTGGTTTTGATATGGCGAATTTGGTATGAAAGCGAAACATACATAATGTTGAATATACTGATGGTACAAAATTTATAGAGGCATTCTATTGATGACCGAACCAACCAACCATACAACCCAACAACCCGGCTTAATTTTGGGACCAGGTCCGTCCCAATGGTGGGATTCGGAACGGGTTTCCTGCCCGCGCGTTTTGCGCTGTTCCGACGGCATGTGGCGGATGTGGTACTATGGTCGCGATCGCAACTTCGACCGCGACATTAACCTTCCTACTGGTCATTGCGGCATGGCCATTTCCGAAGACGGTATCCACTGGCAGCGCGTGCAAGGACCGCTAACCATGGGCGCTGTGTTTGAACCTCACCCCGACCCCAATCGCTTCGACTCGGCTCACGTAGGCGTTAGCGATGTGAGGTACAGCGACGGCTATTATTGGATGTGGTACTTCGGCGGCGATAATAACTTCACTCAAGTAGGCAACATGCGTGCCAAAGGAGTCCGCATGCAACCCGGTTGTGCCATTTCCGGCGATGGCTTGCATTGGGTGCGTTTGGAAGGTCCGCATCGCGGTGCTTTCTTACCAGTTGGCGAATCGGGGGATTTCGACGAACTGTTTTGTGGGTTTCCGCAAGTGCTGCGGGAAAACGACGGTTCCTGGAAACTCTACTACCATACCCTCCATCCAGAAAAGGGATTCCTGGTGGGGCTGGCTGTTTCTAAAGATGGCTTGCATTGGGAGAAAGTCGGTCAGGTTTTGGGACCGGGGGCTGCTGGGCGTTTTGATGAGCGCGGTGCCGGAACCCGCTATGTTCTTCCCATTGACAACCAATACGTCATGTTTTATGAGGGCGTAAATAACAGTGGTTACCATTGCATTGGCATTGCCACTTCTACAGACGGACAGCACTGGCAAAAACAAGATGGCGATGAGGTTGGCGGGGCGGTTTTTGCTCACGCCCAGCCAGGGTCCGGGCGTTGGGATGCCCGTGCTGTGGGAACGCCTTGTGTGGTGCCTCTGGAGAATGGCGGTTGGTATATGTACTACATCGGTGCCAATGAGGGCGGTACGGATGAACTGACGACCCAACACCAAATTGGCTTGGCTGTAAGCGATGGGAATAATTTTGCTAAATGGAAGCGCTGGGGAGAGTGATAGGAAATTCCATGTGTGCCCATCACATTTTATATAGAAAGTGGGAGGAGGGGGAGGAGTAAGACAAAGAAGTTCTAGCCTGGGGGGTTTATTGGGTCTTTGTCGTGCGGAGTTCATATGAGAAAGCGATCGCATTTTCGTTGCATATCAATAACCGTACGCCCGTATGGTTTTGTGCTAGGGTGCGAACGTAGCCTGATTGGGCGCATTTCATTTGCAGTAGGGTGGGCACTGCCCACCCTAGGATTTTGCTGCTGCGGATGGATGTTTGTGGGAAGTTGCTTGCAATTGGTTTTTGGAAATTGGATTGCTGGGTGACTGAGGCAATCAGTTATAAAAACTCAAAAAGCTAGCTCGCGATCGCTTCAAAAATATTGGATTATCCTAGAAATAGGAATTTCCGGGAATTGTTAAGCTTGTAGGGTGGGCAGTGCCCACCCTAGGATTTTGCTGCTGCGGATGGATGTTTGTGGGAAGTTGCTTGCAATTGGTTTTTGGAAATTGGATTGCGGGGTGACTGAGGCAGCATCAGTTATAAAAACTCAAAAAGCTAGCTCGCGATCGCTTCAAAAATATTGGATTATCCTAGAAATAGGAATTTCCGGGAATTGGTAAGTATCGTTTCTCATACCTGGAGAACGGTTGCAAGGCTGCGTACTGGCGGTTTTCATAGCTCAAACCGGAAAATATTGCCAGCTATCTTAACAATGTGTTACATTGAATTTACAAAGTGAAACAAAGTTCTCAAACACCACTGTAAAGGAGATTTAGACCCATGGCCACTACCACCGACCTACGCAACACCTTTTTTAACAACAGCACCCAAGCAACTGCTGTCGAAAGTGCGATCGCAGCATTCCAACGTCTCAGCGTAGACGACCGTTTGGGCTTGCTCTGGGTCGTTTACGAAAACATGGGCGGCAGCATTACCCCGGCAGCCCCTGGGGCGGCACGCTTGCAACTGGTAGAAGGCTTGCTGCAACAATTCCGCACCATGTCTTACGACGACCAACTGCAAGCCATGCGCGATTTGGTCAATCAAATCAACACCCCCGTTACCCGCGCTTACGGCGTCTTCACCAACAACAACAAACTAGCTTTTTGGTACCAACTGGCAGAAATGATGCGCACCGGCGAAGTGGTGCCCATGCCCGAAGGCTACAAACTTTCCACCGCCGCCACCAGCGTCTTCAATCAAATTACCGCGCTAGATTTTGGGCAGCAGCTCACTGTTCTGCGTCAGGCAGTGGCTCAAATGGGCTACGACCCTTTCGCATAAACCATCGACGGTCAAGATTCTCTCGCTGGCGTCGCTAGAGGAGGTTGACCGCGATGGGCTTCCAAAAAGGTTTCCACTGTACGGTTAAAAGCGTCTGGTTCTACCAAAAACGTCCAGTGATTGCCCGGAACCCGGCGGAGTTGCAAGTTTGGTAAATGTTTTTTATAAGGTTTTAGCTGCCATTCCATGCGGTTGACGCCGCGCTCTGGTTGTACAAACAAGGTAGGTGTCTCAATAGATTGGGTTAGTCCAGCTACCTGCATAACCTCAGTGAAAATTTCATCTCGCGCTGGAATGGTAAACTTGCTGCCCCAAGTACCGTCGGGTTTCTCTTCGATACTTTCCACAAATACTTGCTTTTGCCAGTCGTTCCAATCGCGATACTGGCTCATTTTTTGCCCTTTTGTCAAAGCTTCTTCGTAGTTGGCAAACGGTCCCATTCCCTTGAGAAACGGCAGTACCCGGTATAGGAAAGGGAATGTGACTTTGCTCCAGTTGGGCATTTTGAAGATAAAAATGGGGTCTACCAACGTCATGGTTCGCAGGCGTTGGGGATTTTGTGCTGCCCAAATGGGGAGCAATTTGCCGGTCCAAGAGTGACCGACCACATGGGCATCCGACCATCCCAAAGCATCCATCAACCCTTCTAAATCTGCGATCGCATCAACAAACCGATACCCTGATTCTGGTTTGCTACTTTCGCCGTGACCGCGCATGTCTACCGCTACAATATGATAGCGATCGCTCAGATCATCTCCCAAACGCAACCAGACCAAAGCATGGTCCGCCAAACCGTGAAGCAACAACAACGGTTCGGTTCCTTGGTTCCATTCCAAATAGGAAAGGTGAATTTCGCCCAATTGGCAAGTTTTCCGTACGGGTTCCATAAGTAGAAACTTGTGACCGCGACTAGCGATTCATTGCTACGCCATAGAATTGTAGCTTCCCCATCCTGCTACCACCAGAGGGAGGCGGCGCTCTCGCCTACTGCCAGTTCTGCGGTCGCAGCACCCCAGGTCATTTCTGCCTGTGGGTAGATAGTTGAAAATACAATACCAACTTTTGCCCCGTTCCCTACCTTGACGAATCGGGTGATGCCGGGACTTGCAGGGTTGGTTTCCCTCGCCAAGCCGGTCTTGTATCTACCCATATCTCCAGAGTTCTCGCCCTGGTGGGTAATAGTGCCATACTGGGCTGAGGTGATTATACCCCATCCGCCGCTAACTAGCGCGAATGACGTTTCGCGTTCATTCGTAGGATGCGCGGCGGTTTTGCTCAAATCCAACCTGCCAGCTACCCCAGTAGCAGCTAACAGATCCCTATTTTAGCGAAATCCCGCCCAGCAATTTCTCCTTCCTTGGATCTAGTCTAATGCCAGAAAGTACGCTATCATAGCTCTAGTGGATAAACTTGTCGAAAATTGGCACGTTTGTAACAAAACCTATGGAAGCATTAGATTTAAGACGCGAAATCGAAACTTTGTCGGCTCGCCTGGGTAAGACCCAGGACTATCTTTGACGTAGAGGCAGTCAAAGCGAAAATTCAGGATTTAGAATATCAAGCTTCCCAACCGGAATTTTGGAACGACCAAGATGGTTCCGGTGAAACCCTGCAAGAACTCAACGAACTGAAAGCCAACCTGGAACGCTATCGGCGTTGGGAACAACGTCTCGAAGACATCAAAGCCATCTTGGAATTGTTGGAAGTGGAAGAAGATGGCAGTCTGCGCCAGGAAGCCGAAACCAATATCCAACAGTTAAATCAAGAGTTGGATAAATGGGAGTTGCAACAGTTGCTTTCTGGCAAATACGATCGCCGTGGGGCTTTGCTAACAGTGAATGCTGGTGCTGGCGGTACCGATGCGCAAGATTGGGCTGCCATGCTGCTGCGGATGTACACCCGTTGGGCAGAAAATCAAGGGTATACCATCCATGTCACCGATTATTCCGACGGGGACGAAGCTGGTATTAAATCGGCTACCCTAGAAATTGATGGTTTGTATGCCTACGGGTATTTAAAAGGCGAGAAAGGTACCCATCGGTTGGTGCGCATTTCCCCTTTTAATGCCAATGGGAAGCGGCAAACCAGCTTTGCGGGGGTGGAAGTGATGCCGACGTTGGAACAGTCGGTGGAAAAAGATATTCACATTCCCGATAAAGACCTGGAGATGACCACCTCTCGTGCCGGCGGCAAAGGCGGTCAAAACGTCAACAAGGTGGAAACTGCCGTGCGATTGCTACACATTCCCACCGGAATTGCGGTACGCTGTTCTCAGGAGCGATCGCAGTTACAAAACCGAGAAAAAGCCTTAGCCATTCTCAAGTCGAAGTTATTGGTGATTGCTCAAGAACAGAGAGCAAAAGAGATTGCCGAAATTAAAGGCGAAGCTGTAGACGCTGCCTGGGGCAAACAAATCCGCAATTACGTCTTTCATCCCTATCGCATGGTGAAAGATGTTCGTACCGGTGTGGAAACAGCAGCTATTGACGCAGTTATGGATGGTGAGATAGATTCTTTCATTGAAACCTATCTGCGCCAAGAAAATCAATTTGTAGAAGGTGTCTCCGCGTAACCGAGAGGGGAAATGGCGATCGCAGTTTGTGAGAAAGAGCGATCGCTGTTTCCCTTCCATTTTTATTTGCCAGCGATACTGCAGTCACGAAAACCAAGCTTCCATAGTGGTATGTAAGCCAGTTAAGGTTTCAAAGCCAAAACCAATGCCAAATCCCGCCAAAGAAGTAATTAAAATAATCGCAAAATCCTGATATTTATTAAAATCGTAACTTTGTAAGTCCAGGCGTGCCAAGATGCCTGCCGCGAGCAAAACCAATTCGTGGATAAAAATATGAATCCACGTAATCACAAAAACAGCAAACAGGGTACCAATTACCACGGTAATAAACGCACGAAAGTCAGAATTGAGCCAGCGGAAAAAGAACGCCCTCAAAATCGACCAAGGAGAAGCCAAAGCTTCCGCGACCAGGAAAATTAAAACCAGGGAGGCAACCACAAGCCATCTAGGAGGCTCTTCGTTGGCGAGAATCAAGCCAAACAGAGCATGCGCCAACAGTAAAATCCCAAGCGATGCCCAGGGGAGTTGGTTGAGCAGTCGTGGAAAACGCAAAGCAAGTCATATTGGTAGAGAAATACCTTGTTTATTATCGCCGAAAAGCAGAGCTATGGCACAAACGAAATCAATCTATCGCCCCCAACCACTGGTTAAATATTGGTGGAAATGGCTTGTACCGGGCAAGTGGGGATACATTGCTCGCACACAACGCATCGCGATCGCGTAAAATTGAGCTGGAAGGTTTCGGGATGTAACGTCAGAGCTTGTGTCGGGCAAACGCCGGTACACAAACCGCAGTCAACGCAGGCATCCTCATCGATGGCAATTTCCGCACTAGCCAAGGATACAGTAATATCCTGCGATCGCATCCAGTCAATCGCATCTTCCAGTTCGTCAATATCCCCGGAAAGTTCCATGACCAGTTTGCCCTCTTGATTGGGGGCTACTTGAGCGCGGATAATGCTAGCAGCAATATTAAAATCTTTCGCCAACCTGTAGGTAATGGGCATTTGAATGGCAGGTTGGGGAAACTTGAGCGTTACACGTTTTTTCACGGCAGTTCCACCTTGAAAATGTTCTACTGTTACCCAAATCGGGAATGGGAAAACCGGCAGCTTTTCGCGTTGCTTTGCTGCTTGACTCCCAACATTCCCTAGTCGTAGTATCTATACGATTAATGATATTGTGATGCGCTAAGATCGATGCGTCAAGATTGGTGAATTTGAAAAAATAACGTATGACTGGTAGTCCTTCCGAAACCAAGGAAACTGGCGGAAATCGCATGCGCAATTTTATTGTAGCGCTCGTCGCGATCGCGCTCGGTGTATCGGTCTTTTTAGGTCTGCAAACCAACAGTAGTTCCGCTTCCCTAGGGAAACTCGCGGAAACCTCTACCCCCTTAGAAACCGCCACCACGAACGGCAAACCCACTTTAATGGAATTTTACGCCAACTGGTGTAGCACTTGTCAGTCCATGGCACCAGAAATGGCACAGTTGCGAGAAGAATATGGCGATGACATTAACTTCGTCATGCTGAACGTAGACAACAACAAATGGATGCCGGAAATGACTGAGTATCAGGTAGACGGGATTCCCCATTTCGTCTATCTCGATGGTTCGGGAAACGATGTGGCAGAAGCCATTGGCGAAGTTCCCCGTCAAGTCATGGAAGCCAATTTGGCAGCTTTGTTGGCGGGAGAACCGCTTCCCTACGCCAGAACCACCAGCGGCGAATCTTCGCAAGTAGAAGCCGCCAACCAACAAAAATCTGTCAGTTCCACCAATCCCCGCAGTCACAGCAGCCAATCGGTTAATTAATTGTATTTGTCAACGGTTCGAGTCAAATCACCGTGCAATTTTTTGTTGCTATCTTTCCTGAAAAGTTAACTATGAGACAGTTTCTTGCTTTTTTAATTGCTTTGATGGTAGGCGTAGGTGCGATCGCTGGCTTTTCGCAACCAGTATCTGCCCAAACGACTGCCAATTCCGCCGAACTAACAGAAACCATGAATGCCTCCCTCGGCAAACTTCCCCAAGGTTTCTATGCGGTCAAAAGCGTTGACCAACTCAAAGATATAATGAAAAAAGACGACAAAACCTTGTTGGTGGATGTGCGATCGCGATTTGAATACGTCAAAGGTCATATTCCCGGTGCCATCAATATTCCCCTGCGGGAATTGGCAGAGAATGTAGACCGCATTCCCCGCAAAGGCAATGTAGTCTTATACTGTACTTCCGGCTATCGTACGGGAATTGGCGTCATGTCGCTGCATACCTTGGGATACGACAACATCCAAGGATTCGTTTCCGGGATTGTGGGTTGGAAAGAAGCGGAAGAACCCGTTGCATTTCTGGGTGACTAACCGGAAAAACAAATTTAGGAAAAATCAAATTTGGTTCCCACATGACAGGGAACGCAGCGTTCGGGAAACTGGTGCCAGAAAAACGTTGTGGCTGGCAATCCGGTACAATGGTTGGGAGCAATTAGCTGTACGTCGTATTTCGTAAAAGCATCCGCTGTTGCCTGAATGCGATCGCGACTGGCATGGCGCAAATGCATCCCGCCAAGAACTGCCCGAAATTTCCTTTCCCCCGTCTGTTCGGCGATATAATCTAACGTATTGATAACCCCAGCATGGGCGCATCCCAAAATCACCACGATTCCCTGGGAAGTATAAAGATAAATCGCCTGGTCGTCGGGAATAGAATCGACGCGCGTGTGTTCTTCATTCTGGTAGAAACAACCCCCGGTGTCTTCTAAAGGATGGCGTCGGGGGATTTCGCCGGTGACCCAAACCCCAGGTACAATTTCTGTAGGTTGTTCTGTCCAAACTACATGACGGGCGCAATTTTTCAGCGTTTCCACATCCTGCAAAGGCGATCCAATATCCCCACGCGGGCTATATTTGGGTTCCATAGCAGCCGGATGTAAAAACAAAACCGCTTGTACGCATTCTTGGAGAACTTGCTTCAAACCACCGGCATGGTCGTAATGGCCGTGGCTTAACACCACCGCATCCAGGGGAGACAAAGAAACGCCTAACTGTTCTACATTATGGCACAAAACCTGTCCCTGTCCGGTATCGAAAAGAACGCGATGGGCACCGGCTTCAATGAAAAAAGAAACGCCGTGTTCTCCCAGCAATCCGCGACCCGTAGCGGTATTTTCCACCAATGTGGTAATGGTCAGTTGTTCGATGGCAGTTTTGGTTGCGGTCATGGCAGCTATTCCAGTGTTCGAGACAACAGGGCTTCTTTATAATTTGTAACATTTTTGCGAATATATAACAATTCAGTTATTTTTGGAGTTTTGTATGGTTTTCACCGAAACGCCAACCCTCACCAAAGCCTTAAAAGAATGGGCAGTTGCCGTCAATGCCATCCAACGCGGCGAAACCATCATGCTGCTGCGAAAAGGCGGTATTCGCGAAACCAACCACCGCTTTCAGGTAGATAGCGATCGCATCTTCCTCTATCCTACCTACGAACATCAAAATCCCAACCTCCTCAAACCCGAATACGCCAGTCAAGTTACCCCCGTCACCTCCGGCTGGCATCCCGAAACCATTCCCATTGCCGCCGTTGCCGACATCACCCATATTTTCCGCATCCAAGAATCCGCCACCCTAGATGCCTTATTCCCATTTCATATTTGGAATCAAGATTTCGCCAGCAAGCGATTTCGCTGGAAACCCAAACAACCGCTTTACGTATTATTACTGCAAGCTTACCAACTTCCCCAAACCGTAGAAATTTCCTACGATGCCGATTACGGCGGTTGTCGTTCTTGGATCGATTTGAAGCAACCTATTTCTCTGGAAGGCATGACACCAGTTCTAACGCCAGCGGCATACGAACAAAAAGTGGAAAAAATTCGTTCCATCGTCAAGTTAGAACCATCTGCCACGGAAACCCCCTAGTATAGATATTTTCTCATGGTGAAACGCGATCGGGGGATGGCTATTGCTGCCTTCTTAGCCGTTGTCAGCTTGCTTCTTGCAGTCATATTCTATCCCTTTCGGGAAGTCAAAATAGAACCGATAGCCATTCCCATGGATGCCAAATCTGATTTGGTGGCACGTATTTATACACCCAAACAAGCCTCTCCTCCCTATCCCACCATGATTTTGGCACATGGTGTTAGCAACAGCAAAGCCATGATGGCACCGTTGGCAACGGAATTTGCCCGCCACGGCATAACCGCGATCGCATTTGACTTTCGTGGTTATGGAGAATCTTCCCCCCTTCCCCTGGAAGCAAGAAACAAAAATGCCCTCGCCGATACCACCGAAGAAGACCTGCAAGCCGTATTTGCTTTTTTACGCAGTCACCCGCAACGTTTCGACTTAGAAAAATTAGGCATTTTGGGACATTCCCTGGGCGGCAATACTGCCCTGCCTTTCGCCCACAGCAACCAGCAACTGCAAGCAACCATCGTTCTCAGTACCAGCGGTTTTGCAACCCCCCAATCGCCGCCCAATCTTTTGCTAGCCACTGGTATCTACGACCAAATCAATCCTGCTGCTTATGCCCGAGAGAATTGGCAGCCAGCAACCCAGGAACCAGGAAAAACTTGTATTGATAATGGCCTTTGCGGTCATTTTGCTCGAAAAACAGCCCGCCAGTTATTTCTTTCCAGTACCAGCGACCACGTTATTGCGCCCTACGACCCGCAAATTATCGCGCAATCGGTGCGTTGGGGGCAACAGGCTTTGCCAATCTCGGAAAAGCGATCGCTTGGATTCACTTTTCCGTATTTTATTTTGGCTGCCATGATATGTTACATCAGTATCGTGTTTTTAGGAATTCAAATTTGCCAGCGCTATAGCAGCCTAACCAAATATCGCACTAGTTGGTTTTTGGGAATGGTGATGGCAGTGGTTGCGGGGATGGCATGGGGTCAGTTGATGCCAACGCATCTGGCTGCCCAAATATTATTTTTGGTGTTTTTAGGACAATTGGCTGCTAACTATAGTTTGCTTCATTTCCCAACTATATGGATAAAATTGCGGTTAGTGGTATGGTATGGATTATTTTTTGTGGTGTTTTTCTGGCTAGCAACTTGTATTTGTGGGATAAGTGAAGGGATTCAAACCCCAGTTAAGCTTATCGATATGCCCCGATTTTTCCTGCAATGGCTATTTTTTATTCCCTATAATTACAGTCAAGCCATGCAATTGGCATTATTTCCGGTTTCTACGTTGGGATTGCAACTTAGTTGGTTGTGGTTGGTACTGGTAGCCATCGAACTTTGGCAACCGGGATGGATATTGACAGGTATGGAGTGGGTGGCGGTTCGATTGGTGAAAAGGTTGCGCTTGCGGTGGCAGTTGGCGGGGGTGGGTCGTTTTTCCCGAAAAAGCCTGTTGCTGTTGGGAGGATTGCTGGTGGTGGCAGTGGCGGTGATTTGGTGGCAGACGGTTAGCGGTCAACTGGCGATCGCAAGTGCCCAAATCTGGTTTGTGCTACGGTTGGGGGGATTGTTGATACTCTTGCCTGCAAGTGCTATGGTGTGGGTGGTGCGATCGCGTTGGTTTCAAGGGGTGGAATCTTGGCTTTTAAAACACTAAATGGTTATAAAAGCATGAAATCTTTGCAGCATTTTCTGGGAAGTTTGGGCAATCCCAAGTTCGCCCCCACGGCTTTGCGCGTTGCTGCTGTGGTTGGGTCGATTGTGTTTGCCATCAACCACGGTCCGGCTTTGGCGAAAGGAAATATGACCAAGACACGCTGGGCATCGGGATTGCTAACTTATGTGGTGCCTTACTTGGTGAGCGTCCACGGACAGATAAGCAATCAATGTCGTTCGCGATCGCGTGAGGAGTAATACCAATTCTCTGTCGAACTTGGGCACGGACAAAACAAAAAATCGCTGGCGAGTATTTCGGAAAAATCTGGTAGAATGCGATCGCGTCACTTCCCCGATTTTTTAGAATTGGCAAGTTTTTTTGGGGATTTTGAGATAATGGGGATTCAGTTCGGGCGATCGCTTTGTGGTTGTTTGTCTACCGCCCAGCGGCGGGAATGGTTGGTAACGAATGGCATTGGCGGCTATGCATCGGGAACTGTTGCCGGTGTTTTGACCCGTCGCTACCATGGTTTGTTAATGGCAGCGTTGCAGCCGCCGTTGGGTCATACGCTGCTGCTGGCGAAATTGGATGAAGTGGTTGGTTATCGCGATCGCTATTATCCCCTCCATGGTAATTTATGGGCGGATGGCAGTGTCAATCCCCAAGGATATCAGTTTATCGAGCGTTTTTTTCTAGAAGGAAATATTCCGGTGTGGCAGTATGCCTTTGCCGATGCTTTGTTGCAAAAGCGGATTTGGATGCAACCGGGCAGCAATACGACCTACATTCGCTACACGTTGCACCGGGGGAACCAACCGCTGACTTTATCGCTGACGGCATTGGCTAATTATCGCGATCGCCACGGCAATACCCAAGGCAGCAACTGGCAAATGCAAGTAGAATCTCGGGAAAAAGGCATACAAGTGCAAGCATTTCCGGAGGCGGTTCCTTGGTATTTGCTGGTGGATGCCCCCAATTCCCCGAAAATAACAACTGCCAGCGATTGGTATTGGGGCTTTGACTTGCCGGTGGAACGGTATCGGGGATTGAGCGATCGCGAAGACCACGTTTGTATTGGCAAAATAGCGATCGATTTATCGTTGGGAGAGTCGGTAACTTTGGTTGCTACTACTGAATCCCAACCCAACTTAGATGGAAAAGCCGCTCTAGAAGAACGGTATCGCTACGAACGGGAAATCCTCCATCAATGGCAGAATTGCGATTATTTGCAGACGCAGGATACGCCAGCATGGATTCGGCAATTGGTTCTGGCAGCGGATGCTTTTGTGGTCGATCGCACGTTAGCCGATGGTTCCCCGGGAAAAACCATTATTGCTGGCTATCCTTGGTTTGGTGATTGGGGGCGGGATATGGCGATTAGTTTGCCGGGATTGTGCGTCGCAACGGGTCGCTGGCAGGTGGCGCGAACCATTTTGAAAACGTTTGCGGCTTATGTAGACCAAGGGATGTTGCCCAATTTCTTTCCCGACGGTACCAACCAACCGGAATACAACACAGTGGATGCCATGCTGTGGTATTTTCAAGCCTTGTATGTTTATTACCAGGCGACGCAAGATAAGGCATTGTTGCAAGAAATTTTCCCGGTTTTGGCAGCGGCGATCGCTTGGTATCGTGAGGGAACGCGCTATAATATTCAGTGCGATCGCGAGGATGGCTTGTTGTATGCCGGTACGGAAGGGGTGCAACTTACTTGGATGGATGCCAAAGTAGATGACTGGGTGGTAACACCGCGCATGGGCAAGCCAGTGGAAGTGAATGCCCTTTGGTACAATGCCTTATTGGTAATGGCGGAGTTTGCGACGCAAGTTGGAAAATCGGACCGGGAATACGCACGCATGGCGCATCAAGTGCGCAAAAACTTTCATCGGTTTTGGTCGTCGCAGTGGGGATATTGCTACGATGTGTTAGATGGTCCGCAGGGTCATGATGGGAGTTTGCGACCGAATCAGATTTTTGCAATTTCTCTACCGCCGACAGAACTGCCGTTGTTTTTGCCAGAACAGCAAAGGGGGATTGTGGATACGGTGGCAGCTAGGTTGCTAACCTCTTACGGATTGCGATCGCTGGATCCGCAAAATCCGCAGTATCGGGGAATTTACGGAGGCGATCGCGTGCAAAGGGATGGGGCTTACCACCAAGGAACGGTTTGGAGTTGGTTGTTGGGGCATTTTGCCACGGCGTACTGGCGAGCTTACGGCGACAAACAACGAGCAAGGGAATTTTTGAAACCGTTAGCGGATCATCTCACAGATGCTTGCGTGGGTCATACCAGCGAAATTTTCGATGGCGACCCACCGATGCATCCCCGAGGTGCTTTTGCCCAGGCTTGGACAGTAGCAGAAGTGTTGCGAGCTTGGTTCATCCCAGTTCTGTAAATCTTTGCAAAATAAAAATATGGGAAATTTAAAGCAAACACAAATGATATGAAATCCGTTTGAATAGATGGAATCGCTCTCAGACCCCCGGCTATCGCCGTCTCCCTTAGTAATACCATTTCTGAAAAACAAGGATTGTCTGGAATTTTCCAATTTCCCTTGTAAGGGCGCTTCGCGAAGAACCTTTGCGTGAGCATCCTTACCAGAGAAATCGAAAAATTCTATGGAATATAATAATCTGATACCAAATCCGATTCTCTCAACCACAAACGTAACCCGAACCGTCCCCCTTGACAAGGCTGACTACAGGGGGTTCTAACCAGGTTTTATTATCGGGTCTTGCCAGGACGGATTTGGTATGACTTTAGAAAAACGTGACGATGCGCTGCTAGGTACTCAATCTCATGGGGTAGTCTTTTTAGTGAGCTTGCCTGCCATCTTCGTCTGTATTTTTGGGGGAATCACTTTGGTAACCGCTCCGGCTTTACGGAACATGGTTTTGCGGTTAACTAAGACAATTATGAGAGCGGCTGCTACAAAGAAAAAGATGTCGTAGGGTTGAGCATCGGGCCAGATGGGGTTAATAAGCTGAAAGTGAAATAGAAATGGTAGCAAGATACTCCCTCGCGAAGCATTAAACATGGGAGTCACCATCAGGCTAAGGGCAATGGAACCGACCAGAAATGGCGTAAACGACCAGCCACTTTGCTGCGTACCACTCAGGAGAAAGGCTGGCAAGTGCCAAACCCCCCAGATGACCCCTAATATAAGTGCAGCCCAAATGGGGGCAAACCGCCGTTGCAGCAGTGGCAGTGCCAACCCTCGCCAGCCAAATTCCTCGATTGGTCCAGTGATGAAAGCAATGAAAAAAGCCGACAGCAGCGCTGACAACGAGGTAAAAGGGAATGGATCGGTGAAAAGATTGCCCTTGATGGCAGCCCCGCAGTAAAACAATAGTGGTATGCTAACTAAAAAAACGTACCAGGCTAGGGGGGCACGCCACAACAACATCCGCAACAGATAACGCCGTAAGCCTACCAATCCAGCATAGTAGCTGATGACTATAAATGCTGCGATCGCTGGAGTCCATACAGCCAGGATGAAGAGCGGATGATGTCCACTCATTTGACCAAATATCGCCGCCATTACTTCTGGTAGTAGGATATAAAGGGCAAGAATGCCCCAAGTCAGACCAAAGGTAATGAGTAGAAAAGGTGCCAGAGCGATCGCAGGAACACGGTTGCGGGTCACACCTTTCGAGTCAGGGTTCATGGTATTGTCCTCAGTAAAGATTCAAGCGATAGCGAACTTGGAAATCCAACTAGAGTTTGTTCGCGTTCGTTCTAAAATGGATCGAATTTGGGATAATTCCCCTTATACCTCCGTTCCTACAAAATCCACAAATGTCTGATAGTCGGCAGCCACGCAATCGGCATATTGAAACGCCACCTCCACCACAAACCG
>NZ_LNDC01000097.1 GCF_001870905.1 Geitlerinema sp. PCC 9228 | reverse complement strand
GCCGAGGACGCAGAAACCGTAAAACGCGGTATCGCCCACCTCGCTTTCTCAACCGAAGACGCCCAAAAGGTGGGCTCCCTCCCACTATTAGGAAGTAGCAGAACTTCTCAAGGCGATCGCCGGTTCCCAAGTTCCCATCTCTTGCGACGCTTCCTTCGTTGCCCAGCGAAATACAGACATTTTGCTATTTACTATCCTTTCTTGCCAAAAACAAGATTTTATTGAAACCATTTTGAAAACCGTTTGGAAAACCAACGCGCTATCGATCGCTGACCCCCAACTTGTTTTCAGGGGTTTGGGGGGAGAAAGTATATACAGTATATTTTGAATAGCTATTGCCACGGTTCGATCGTTTTTTCCTTGGCTAAGACTTAGTGGGTATTTGAATGTCTGGGCGATCGCCACAGCGTATTCCCATCAACCTAAACACCACCCACCTCACAGCGGAAATGCTGGAAGGATTGGCAACATGGCAACGTCTCGGTTTGCTGCAGGCGAGCCATTTGGAAGTGGAATTGTCTGTAGACAGCCAACATCCAGAGCTGCTGCGGGGATTGGATGTGTTGTTGCAGCAGGGATGGCTGAGCGAGGAACAAATCCAGCACATTTGCACCCAATATCTAGTCTGTCAGCTACCCATTCCTCCCCAGCCAACCACATTAGCGTTCCCCCCAGCCACGGCTTCCCCATCCCCTTCTCTGATGGCGAGGGTGGGGAATTTAGCCAATAACCTCAAAACGACCACCTTTTACCGTGCGGCAGACGTAGCGCAATCCTTGGGTGACGAACTGAGCGTTTTTGGGTTGTTGCTGTTGGGAATTTTTAGCGCCATCGTTGGCTCTGGGTTGCTGGCAGCCCAGGTATGGCAAGTGCTACCAGCGTGGGGGCAATACGGGATTTTGTGGCTGTATACCCTGGTTTTTTTTCGCGTGCAAGGGTGGTCGCAAAAACAAGCCAACCTACGTTTGACCGCCAACATGTTGGAGTTGGCTACCCTGTTATTGCTGCCGGTGAATTTTTGGGCGCTAGATGTGTTGGTGGGCTGGCAAACCCCTGTTAGTTGGGGAACAACGACAATTGCGGTGGGGAGCTTTGCAGCGATCGCGTATACCAAAACTCCCCTGCAATCGCGTCAAGCTATGGGTATTACCCTGGGCATCAGCCTGCTGCACTGGGGATGGAACCTACCGGGGATGCCCCTGTTGGTCGCCTATGCCAGCACCATCGGCACGGCAATACTTTTCTTTACCTATCAATCCCATCGCCCACCCCTGCCATCGCCGACAACCGCTACGACTGGCGATCGCTTTCCTTTCCCCACCATCATTAGCATCATTTGGGGAGCTACGGTCTTTTCGATTCTAGCAAGGGTGGTATTTGCCGAAAGTTTACCCATTGCCCAACTGGGGCTGGCTTTTGGCATTTGCGGGTTTTTGCTGTGCTGGCGTCGCCCCGAGTCGGTCGAAGAAGCGCGATCGCTGCAGTATCGCCAACCCCTGCAACTAGCTGGCATTGCCCTGTTGTTTTTGGGATGGGGGGTTTCGGTATTTGCCACCATCCCCTGGCAGGCATTGCTCGTCAGTCTGTTGGGATTGCGGTTGCTGTGCGATCGCCTCTACCGCTACGGCAGCCAGCGCGAGTGGTTGGCTGCAGTCACCGTGATGTTGCAGGCATACCTACTTGCCGGGCGCTCTATTCCCCCGCCAATCCAGCAAATCGGCGTTTCCGTATCGTCGCGGCTTGCCGGAGAACAAGCCCCCCTCTACGAACGCTTGGGCATGGGATGGTTTCCCAGCATTTGGTTGCTATTGGGATTGGCTTGGTGGTTGCATCGCTGCCAGCAACAAGGGGTGCCCTGGCAGCCGCGGCGATTGATTCGCTACACGGAATGGCTGGCTTTGGGATTTGGCGGGTTGGTTGCCCTGGCAAGCTTTTCCAATCCCACCATACGCACGCTCAACCTCAGTGCTTCCGCTGTAACGGTGCTGGTTTACATGGGAGGAAGACCCAGACCCCGCCAGCCGCACTTACCCACCTCCAATCTGGCTGTGGTCAATCTCAGTCACGGATTGCTGGTCGCTGCGATCGCGGCTGCCATTTACACCGGTTTTGCCCCCCTCTCCATTCCCAGTTGGTCGCTAATATTTTTGGGCGGTAGTCTGGCGGAATGGTTGCTGGTGGTGGTTGCCGGCTTATCCCGACATCTCGGTCGCCCTCGGCGGAAGCGCCCACTGTTTTTGTCTTGGCTGCAATTGCCCTACATTGCCCGCAGTGCCTGGTATGTAGGAATTGCACTGGCGGCGAGCAGCTATCTGTTCAATTTTCTCCATGGTGACACCCAAGTTCACCTGGCATGGATTGTCGTGCCTTTGGGGTTGACTGGCGTTGCTCAAAGTCAGAAAACTGCCCGCAATGCCGAACGTATGTCTCGCTCTGCCTGGCTAAGCGTGGCGGCTTTGGTGGCTTGGCAGGTCTTGCTGTTCAACCATTCTTGGATTGGCGGATTGGGATGGGCGATCGCGGCTATTTTATCTTGGGTGAATACCTGGCAAATCCAACAAAAACTCCCCACCCGTACTTCGGGTAAGGCTTCCATTGCCTGGCAGTGCGAATCGGCGGCAGCAATGAATATTGCTTTCTTTCTTGCCCTGGCGGCAACGAGTTTTTGGCAGTATTTTCCCACCACTGCCCAATTTGAAGATTGGTTGGTTGCAACTGGGGTGGTGTTGCTGGTTTTGTGGGGAGTGCGCTATGGCTTGCTGGCTACCACCAACCATTCCACTGCGTTGCCCACTGCTAGTCTTTCTAGCACTTATATCGGTGTTCTCGATACCTGGGCGGCTTTGCTATCTGGGATTTTGCTGGCTTTGCTTAGTTTTTACTGCGTTTTGTTTTTTGTTACCCCAGGATTGGTGGAACCGAAGTGGAATATTGCCCTTGCTGGGGCGATCGCGACCCTGGCATCTACGTTTCGCGTATCCCAAAGTGTTGAACGGTTTACATTTTTCCGCCTGGCTTGGGCGGTGGAAGTGCTAGTGGCTAGTTTGTTGCTGTTTGTTGCCCCTTCGACCATCCCCCTTGCGGTCACCAATATTGCTTTGGGCTTGTTTACCCAATTGGGAGGCGATGGGTGGTGCCGCTATACTCGGCAGCCGATTCCCTATCCCAGCTGGCATATGATTCCCCCCATGTATGCCATTGGTGGTTGGTATCTGTCGCAACCGTGGAATATCCAAGCTACCTCGGGATGGTTTGCTTTGGGCATGGCTTTGGTGTTGGTGGGTGTGGGTAGACGACGTTCTGGGCGATGGAAGTGGTGGGGGTATGCAGGTATGTTGGGGGTTTCCATTGCTGCTTACCAAGGTTTGCTGTATGCCATGTCTCGCGAGGGTGAGGGGGCTTTTGGCGATGGTTTGGCAATTCTTGCTGCCCTGGGGGCGGCGATCGCTTGGGCGTATCCTTTGTTGGGTCGTTGGATACGACCTTATTTGGGGCTGAACGAATCCCAATGGCGGGGGCTTTCCCAGATTCACTGGTTGGGCAGTACGATTTTGTTGGGTTGGGGAATTTCTTCTCGGGCAACCACGGTGGGTGCGTGGATTTCGATCGCGGTGGTCATGGTTTTGGCTGGTTACGCCATTTGGCAGGGTCGCCTTCCGCAGGCAGATGCACCAGCGCGCCTTTTCCGACGGCGGGAACTTTGGACTTATTTGGGGTTTTTGCAAGCAATTGCGGCGATCGCTTATTTGTTATGGTTGGTTTTGCCCCCGTTCCTATTGCTAACCCTTTCAGGGGTGGTTGCTACGGTGCTATCCACCCGCCTGTATGCTTCCAACTGGCAAGCCTGGGGATGGTCGCCAAAACCCGCCCAGCGGATCGGTGCGATCGCGCCTCTGGCATCTCTAGCTGTGGTAACGTTCGTAGGATTCCCCTCAAACATTGCTTTGTTGGTGGTGGCAGGATTTTACGTTTGGCTAGCGCAAACAACCCAACGTACGCGCATTAGCTATATTGGGGTTATTTTGGCGGATGTGGCGGTTTTGCGAATCTTTCTCGGGCAAGGTGTTGAGGAACTTTTATGGTATTTGGGCCTTGCCAGTGCTTCTTTACTGTATGTTGCTCAAGTGGACCCAGCCCTACAATCCACCAGCTACCAAGAATCCCGCCACTGGTTGCGCTGTCTGGCTAGCGGCATATTTGGTTTCCGGGCTTTGTACCAATTTGGTGGCGATTTCCTTACGGGGTTATTTGTTATTGGTATTGGTATTGCTTTAATTTTAAGTGGTTTGGTAACGAGAGTACGTGCCTACCTGTATGTCGGTGGTTTGGTATTTGTTATTCAAGTTTTTCGCCATCTCTGGATGTTTGCTAGCAAGTATAATTTCGGGCTTTGGGCTTTGTTAACATTAATCGGACTATTTTTGATCTGGATGGCTGCTTCGTTTGAGTCTTCCCGCGGTGTCGCAGCTTTGGTAAGAAGTAAGCTCAATGAGTTGGAAGAGTGGGAATAATTATTTCTTAATCTAGCGAGGGCACCATACCCAACCCACTCAAAGCAGATTTTTATGGAGACTATTTTCTAAAAAAAACAATAATTTCCTGGGATTTTCTAATTGCTCTTTTAGGGGCGCTCACGCGTTACGCCCCTAAAAAAATGCTTCAATTTATTTTCTGCAGACTTTTAAGAAATAGCATAAGAACAATTATCCGTTCCGTTTCAAAACCCAAATTTCCAGCAGCGACCACTCCTCACCGGGATAATTTTCCCGTTCCAAATCGGAAAGCAAGCGGTGGCGGGTAGCAGTGCTGCCCACAAAATCCAGATGTTTCAGGAGAATGCGTTTGGTAGCATCTGCCTTTTCCAAACCAAAGGGATTGAGGAAATTCACCAGACAATACCCTTCCCGCGGCGCTCCTGCAAAAGTAGAAATCAACTCATCGATGGCACTTGCTTCTAAATAAACCAAAGCCGCCGTCGAAACCAGAATATCCGCCTCTCCCATAGCTTGGAGAACCTCTTCCTTTTTCTCGGGCGATGGTTGGTTTAAATCAGCTTGAATCGTACGGTCAAAAATCCCGGCATTTCGGGCGTAATTGAGAGCATTTTCCGAAATATCGATACCCGTGGTTTGCAGGTTGAGGCGGCGGGATTTAAGGGGTTGCTTCGCCGATTCAGTATCCTGCCAATTTTGGCGAATTTCATCCACCGTCATATTGTGGGCGATCGCGAGGGTGGTATTCCCAAAACAGCAAGCCAAATCGAGATAGGGAATTTTTCTGCCCTGTTGCTGCTCGCACCAAGGGAGAATGAGACGGTCGAACGTTTCTCGGTTGTTATTGTCCGAAATATAGTCTAAAGCATCGATAATCCGCTCCTTAAACGGAACGGGCGTCGATTCCATATAAATATCATCGAAATGCTGTTTCTTCTCTTCCGTTTTGACCCGAGATTCGTTACTCATTACCACAATTCCACTTTTGAACCAATCGAGACAACCATACCGGATGGAGGTCCCCCATCGCAAATGGTAGGGGTGTCCACCTCTAGCATTGGCGATCGCAATGAACTACGATCGGTCATAGGATGAATTGCAGGTAGATACGTACAGATAAACACTTGGCGTATGACTTTAGAAGAATTCCTGCAAATGTCGCAATGTCCCAAATCGCTATCTCCAGCCCTGCAAGCACTGTGGTACGACAAACAGCAAAACTGGCATACCGCCCACGAAATTGTACAAAACGCCGGCGATGCTGACAGCGCCTGGGTTCATGCCTATCTCCACCGCGAAGAAGGAGACATTGGCAACGCGCGTTACTGGTACGGTCGCAGCGGCCGTTCCGAATCCAAAGCTTCTTTAACCGACGAATGGCAACAAATCGCCGAAACCTTGCTAGCCAAAGCCTAGAAACCAGCCATTCTTAACGACCGCTGGCGTAATTTTGACCGGTTTGCAAACCCTCCGCCACCTGGGGCGGTTTTTTCATTGATGTTCCCCGATTGATTTTTGAGATTTTTTAAAATTTTTTTTAGCCATCGCCCAACCTGGAAAAATTCCATAGAGATATCGCCAAACCGGCAAAATTCGCCCACTTGGTTCGCCGGCAACAGTTTCCTGCCATTCCATTTTTTTCTTTCTTTTGCGTCTCGCTCCACTAGGATAGCTATAGGACAACCAAAGCACCCACTTAGAAAAATTGTTGCGAAACTTCTCCAAGAACAGGACAATCGCAACCAACGCTACAGACGTGGCTAGGCTACAATCCAGAAATAGGTATCTCCCCTCCATGGGATGGTCATCCGATGGTCCGAAGGGCCGGTGTGGTAGGTACCATCGAGGAGATTGAAAAAACGGCTGCAAGGCGCGAGGAAATTTCATGGAACATGATGCGGCAACCATTCAGTGCCCCAATCAATCTTGCCAGTTTGCCAATCCGGTAACGGATAACTTTTGCCAAAAATGCGGCATGTCTTTGCCCAAACGCTACTTATGGGCTATTGGCAAAGCGATCGCCAACTACGAACCTGGCAGCCTCATTGGCAAGCGTTATTGGCTCAAAAGCGAACAAATTGTGCTAGATACCAAGCCAGGGCTGTTACCGGAACTTCCCGATCGCTTTAACAACGACATTGCCGCCTACCTGCGTTTGTTCCCCTATCGCTTGCACGTTCCGCAAGTCTTCGGATGCATTAGTGTGGGAAAAGAAAAAATTTGGCTGCTGGAAGAAGCCCCCATCGGGATTCGCAATGTGGAACCTACGCCTTTTGCCGCTTCTCGCTCGGACCTCATGCCGCGTTTGGTGGATGCCTTTGGGGAGGCGACGCCTCTGCGCCAGCTCAACTGGCTCTGGCAAATTGCCCAGTTATGGATCCCATTTCGTAGGGAGGGCGTGGCTGCCAGCCTGATTGACGAAAACCTCCTGCGGGTGGAAGGTTCCATTGTGCGCTTGTTGGAACTGCAAAGTTCCGATTCCCCCGTTCATCTGGTGGATTTGGGTCGTGTTTGGTCGGCTTGGAGCGAGTATGCCCAGCCGGTGGTGCGTCCATTTCTAGAACAACTTGCCCAAGATTTGCAACAAGGTCGCATCACCAACGCCGAACAGTTGGTTGCCGTTTTAGACCGGGCTATCCCCTTTTGCAGTCCGTTTGCCGATACCACTTCCCGCCAAATTTCCGTTGCTGCCAGTACCGATACCGGACCCAGCCGCCAGCGCAACGAGGATGCTTGCTATCCACCCAACGGCAGTTTCCTCGACCAGCCGGAAGCTGCTATTACCATTGTCTGCGATGGAATTGGCGGCCATGCAGGGGGAGATATTGCTTCCCACATCGCCATCGATACCATTGGCGATCGCATGAAACAGTTGCCCCCCTACGAACAAACCAACGAATCCATCGCCACCTACAACCAACAAATCCACGATGCCGTTTGCGAAGCCAACAACCTCATCGGCGAACGGAACAACAGCGAACACCGGCGCGGCAGGCAGCGTATGGGTACTACATTGGTGATGGCTTTGGTCCACGGTCACGAGGTCAACATTACTCACGTGGGCGATAGTCGTGCCTATCTCATTACCCGGCAGCGCTGCTATCAAATTACCCTCGATGACGATGTAGCCTCTAGAGACGTACGTTTGGGATACTGCCTGTACCGCCATGCCCTGCGGCAAATGTCTTCTGGGGCTTTGGTTCAAGCTTTGGGCACCAATTCCGTACGGGTGTTGCATCCCACCATCCAGCGGTTAATTCTGGATGAAGACTGCGTTTTTCTGCTGTGTTCCGACGGTCTGAGCGATAACGATTTGGTTGAGGAGTATTGGGAGTCGGAATTGCTGCCGGTTTTGGAAGGCAAAGTAGACCCCAAAACCGCTGTGGACCATTTGATTCAAATTTCCAATTTTCAAAACGGTCACGATAACGTTACGGTTTCTGTGTTGGCTTGTCAGGCAAACGCTTCTGACTTTCAAGTGGACCAACTCCTCGGCGATCGCTTGCTGGAGCAGTTAAACAGCATCCCTGACCTACAGCCAGTGGCAGAAGTTGGTTCTCCCAAAAACTCTCCCACTTCACCCACAGCTGCCGACCCAGCAGAACTCCAACATTCCGAAGCCAAGAAGGGGTACAATGCTACGGTGCAAAAGCAAGTCCAAGGCAGCCACCCCGCTTCCACTACCGAACTGGCACCTCCCGAACCCGATCTGGATGTGGACCCCGATGCCGATACGGAACCCAATGCCAAGGGGAACAATTCGTCAGACAACAACAACCCCTGCGAACCCACCATCAAACCGCAACGGCAAGAAACCATGAAACGTCCGGCACCGCTTTTGCCTTTGTTGGTGGTGATTTTGCTGTTGATTTTGGGGGTGGTGGCATACGCACAGGTAAAACCGTTCCAAAATTGGATAGATACGCGCATTCTGGGAGAGCGCGAGCAAAATGAAGATTCTCTCTCTTCCCCTTCTTCGCCGCAGCCGTAACGATCGAGAAACAGCTATGTCAGACCCTTTGCAAGTTATTGTCGTTGGCGGCGGTGCTGCCGGCTTTTTCGGTGCGATCGCTTGTGCGCGTACCAATCCCCAAGCACAAGTGACGCTTTTGGAGGCGAGTTCCAAATTTTTAACCAAAGTGCGCATCTCTGGGGGAGGTCGTTGCAATGTCACCCACGCTTGTTTCGATCCGGCACAATTGGCACAAAACTATCCCCGAGGGTCCAAAGCTTTGCGCGGTCCGTTTGCGCGATTTCAACCCCAGGATACGGTGGAATGGTTCCGCCAGGCTGGCATCGAGTTAAAAACCGAAGCCGACGGACGCATGTTCCCCACCACGGATAATTCGGAAACCATTGCCAGATGTTTGCTAGATACGGCTGAAGCGGCTGGCGTTACTTTACGTACTCGTACCAAGGTTACCGCGATGGTCCGAAGGACCGGTGCGGTAGGCACCATCGCGCCAAAAGGGGAACAGTTCGCCGTTACCACCAAATCCGGAGAAACCTTACTTGCCGATCGCGTTTTGCTGGCGACTGGTAGCAGCCGTCAAGGTTACGAACTCGCCAAATCTCTAGGACATCAAATCCAACCGCCGGTTCCTTCTTTGTTTACTTTCAATATTGACGACCCGGATTTGCATGCATTGGCAGGGATTACCATCGATCCGGTACAGGTACAGCTTCCCCAAGGCAAACTCAAGCAAACCGGACCTTTGCTCGTCGTTCACTGGGGATTGTCAGGACCAGCTGTGTTGAAACTCTCTGCTTGGGGAGCTAGGTTTCTACACGATTGTAACTATAAAACGCCTTTGCGGGTGAATTGGCTACCGAAAGAAAATCCGGAACATATCAAGGAAACTATGCAGCAGTTGCGATCGCAATCGCCACGGAAAGCGATCGCTTCTTGGTGTCCTTTTGGTTTACCCAAACGCTTGTGGCAGTATCTGCTAGCTTCCCTAAATATTGATTTATCCAAACGCTGGTCCCAAATCTCCAATAAAGAAATCCAACGCTTGCAGCAAGCTTTAATCCAAAGTCAATATCAAATTACTGGCAAGGGGGTCTTTAAAGAAGAATTTGTCACCTGTGGCGGTGTCTCGTTAAAAGAAGTAGATTTTAAAACCATGGAAAGTCGCTGCTGCCAGCATCTTTACTTCGCTGGTGAAATCCTAGATATCGACGCTGTCACCGGCGGCTTTAACTTTCAAAGTGCTTGGACCACCGCTTGGCTGGCAGGATGCGCCATGGCACAGACAACGCGATCGCAAACCTAGCTTCTCTTTATTTTTCCACACCCGATGCCTCGCCATTACAAATTTATCCTGATAGTCGCCTCAACAACACGAATCACAGGATAGAACTTTGCGAGGCTTTCTGATATGACTTCCTACTTCACTGCTTTTCTTTGGAGCTTGTTATTTTTACCTTTGAACCCAGTCGCTATCTACACAAATTCCTCTTTTCCTGTTATTGGAGAAACCGAAAACCAAGCTTTTGCTGGTGAGGTTAATCCCTCCAACAGCAATGAAGAAATGTCTTCCCATCGCGGTAGCGGTCGATGAAGACCTTCCTCCCTCCCTCCTTATCAATTCCCCCTCCTTTTTGGGAATTTTCTTTGCCCCCAAAATACTCTTGGGGGATTTTTTTCTGGATTGCGTTTTTGGAGAATTTCCCTTGTCCGATAATAAAAAAATTTTTTTGGGACAAGGGGGCTTGACTTGCTTGCGGTTTTGGGGTATATTACTAGATAATGGGAATATTTCGTTTAATTTGAAAATTTTCAATATTTCCATTATCTATTTAAGTATAGCAAAAAATTCACCTATAGAAAAGGAAATTGTAGAAAATTCCAGTATCTTCATTAGATTGGAATCGCAAACAAATATATTTGTGCCTGTAGAAACGATTTACCATTTGCCAATCGTCAGAACATTAACGAGAAAATTGCTTAACAATAATTAAATATAGTAATTTCACCTCAAATATAAACGGAATATATTTAGAAATTTGGAAACCCTGTAGTTCGCGAACCGCCCCTACCAATTGCATTATATATTTGCATCTCTAATGAAAACACGATAGCTGCATAAGCAACCAAATCCAGTAATATTCAATCTTAGCTGCTCTCGATATCTGTTCGTGGCTACCTCCAAATTCCTATGACCCAAGAACTAGCCGTCGAAACGCGCCAACTCACCAAGCGGTTTGACCGCCATATCGCCGTTAACGACGTCGATTTACAAATTGCTACTGGCGAAGTGTACGGATTGATTGGACCCAATGGCGCTGGGAAAACCAACCTCATCCGGATGTTAGCCACAGCCACCGAACCCACCATCGGCGAAATTTATTTATTTGGCGATCGCTTGTTGCGAGACAACAGCCACCCCCACATCAAACGTCGTCTGGGATATCTCCCCGATGACTTTCCCCTCTACGACGAACTCACCGTGTGGGATTACCTGGAATATTTCGCGCGGTTGTACTATCTGCGAGACCCCAAACGTAGCCGACGCCTGTACGAAGTGCTAGAACTGGTACAGCTAACCGAAAAACGTCGCAGTCGCATTTCCACCCTGTCGCGGGGAATGAAACAGCGACTCAGCCTGGCGCGAACCATCATTCACGAACCCATTCTGTTGTTGCTAGACGAACCGGTTTCCGGTCTTGACCCCATCGCCAGGATGCAATTTCGCGACATTATCAAATGGTTGCGAGAAGCCGGCATGACCATTCTCATTTCTTCCCACGTTCTCAGCGACCTAGCGGAACTTTGTACTTCTGTGGGTATTATGGAAATGGGATATTTGGTGGAAAGTACGACACTTCAGCAACTGTACCAACGGTTAAGCCACCAGCAAATTCGTATTGCTACTTTAGGAAATATCGACGCTCTCAAAAGCGAACTGAAAAATCATCCCCAAGTAGAGGGGTGGGAAGAAGCAGACGGCAACGGTTGTTTGCGGGTTAATTTTTCCGGAACGCCAGAAGATAGTGCCGATTTGTTGCGAACTTTGGTACAAGCCAAGATTCCGCTAAGAGAGTTTTCCCCTACTTCGGAAAATTTGGAAACTATTTTTCTCAAACTCGGTCACAAACAAGCTTCCTAGAAGCGAATTTTGTTGTTAGTTTATGGATTTCTACGAACTACCATGTTATATACAGCTTTCGATCGTTTTAGTAACTGGAATCCGCAGTTATTTCGGGAACTGAAAGAGCGACTGACCGTTCGCAATGTCGGTATTACCGTTGCTGCTTCTCTGTTGGGTCAATTTATTGTATGGTTAGGTTTTTTTGGTACTTTACCCAGCGAAAGTTCTCCTGGGCAAACCCAATATTGCTTGCAGGAAACCGGTCAGGGCAAATGCTTACAAGATGCGGCTGGCAATTATCTAATTGACTGGGTGGAATGGTGGCAAGATATGTTTTTCGCAGAAAGTACCATCGTTATTTTTATTTCGATCGGTGTTGGTACGTATATGCTTATTAACAATTTAAATCGAGAAGAACGTCGGGGAACGCTTGATTTTTTACGTTTAACGCCGCGATCGACCGCGACGATTTTAACCGGGAAGATGTTGGGAGTTCCTATTCTGCTTTATCTGTTTTTGGCATGTGCCTTGCCTTTCCATATTTTCTCGGGATTATCCGCCCAAATTTCTTTGGGGTGGATTTTGGTGTTCTATCTAATTCTTATAGGGGGTTGCTGTTTTTTTTATAGTGCTGCCCATTTGTTTAGCTTGCTTGGAACTTCCGGTAGTTTGCAAGCTTGGTTGGGAGGCGGTTTGGCGATCGCTTCTCTGTGGCTCCTGAACTGGTCATTACCTGATGGTTCTTATTTCATACGCAATAATATCTCGGATGGGTTTTCTTGGTTTTCTCCTAGCATTGTATTTCCCTATCTAGTTCCCGAAGTATTTGATGCGAAAGTGACGGAAGATTTGGCAGATTTGCAGTGGTTTTACTTGCCTTTGGGTAGTAATTCCTCTCTGTTTGTTTTGTTCGCTTTGGCTAACTACGGAGTCTGGAGTTATTGGATTTGGCAATCGATTCGACGGCGTTTCCAGCAACCAAGTGGTACTTGGTTAAGTAAAGCGCAAAGCTACGGTTTGGTGTTGTGTTTTCAACTGTTTTGGTTGGGATTTACGTTTCAAAATCAAGCCAAACTCTACTACGTTTTTTATCCGAATTTATTCATTCTTCTGTTGGTGAATTTTATTCTCTTGTTGGTATTAATGGTGGCTTTATCTCCCCACCGACAAACCATTCAAGATTGGGCGCGATATGAAATGCCAAGCCGTTATCGCGGTTCTATGGTTCGCCGTTTTTCCCGATGGCAAACTTGGTTGCTAGGAGAAAAAAGTCCAGCGCCAGTAGCGATCGCTATCAATATAGGAATGACGACATTATTGTTATTGCTATGGATAGCAATTGTTACCCACGGAAAATACGATATGGACAAAATGATTGCTGGGTTGGTTGTATTTTTCGCTGCTTTGCTTTTGGTTTCCTATGCATTGATTGTCCAATTGTGTTTGCTAGCAAAAACACCCAAACGCTCTTTTCTAGCTGCTGCGGCACTTGCTGGTGTTATGGTTGTTCCGCTACTGGTATTGGGAATTTCAGGGGAACAAAATTCGATTCTGTGGTTGTTTTCCCTGGCTCCTTGGGAGGTTTTATATTATGATGTGTCTATCTTTACAATTCTAGGAGGATTGGTCGGTCATTTCGCCGCGATCGCGACTCTCGGCTGGATGTTAAAGCGGCAGTTGCGGCTGGCTGGCGAATCTCAAACCAAAACTTTGCTAGCGGGCAATTCTTCCCATAGAAACTGAAATTTCTATCTAGAGTTCGTAGCGTTGGAAGGTATCTGCTAGCTTGTCGGCAATGGCAGCAATCCAATTTTCATCTTGTTTGGTGTAGCTGCGCGGCGCGTTGGCACCTAAAATTAAAGCACCGCGATCGCTGATGGGTTGACAAATGACCCCTTGCGTGTTCTCTGGTAAATAATTGAATTCTACCCTGCCGGGATAAATTTGTAGAGAAACCAAATACACTGGTTTTTGCTTCTCTAAAACCCGTTGGAGAATCTTACCGGGTTTGACTTCGGATGTTTCCGGTAAAATTCCCCGCCGCAACAATACCCGCGAGTCGTACCATACCACCAGCGATCGCGTTACCGTATTGGTAAGCAAGATTTGCGACGACCAAGCCAGTTCCGTTTGTACCGGTTCGGGTAAATCTGGCTGCAGTTCAAACCTTTCCTGCCCAACCAACTGAACTGCTTCTGGTGGTTTGGGTTGCACGCGCTGCCACAGCAAGCCCGTTAAAATTAACAAAGCACTTGCCAAAATCCCCAACGCATCCGAGCGCGCTTGGGCGTCGGTGAGCGTACTAGAAGCCAAAAATCGGTTAACAAGCAATAATGTGCCTGCCAGCATCCCAACAACTAGGGGCAGGCGGCGCAAAAAGCGATTGGGGTCCGATGTGGTCATAAAGAAAAAAGACAGTGGGGGTCCAAAGCGAGAAGCGAAAAAGGCTGTTCGGAAAGCAACCAACGTTCCCTAAGCTTGCATCGTTGCTTGTGGGTCGAGCGCGCTTATTTCCAGAGTTCAACCTTCTTCGGCTACATCCATAATTCGCTGGAACATGTAGCCGGTGCCTCTAGCAGTCAAAATCAGTTCTGGATTGCTGGGGTCGTCTTCTAATTTAGCGCGTAACCGGGAAATGTGAACGTCAACCACCCTGGTATCCACGTGACGTTCCGGCGTATACCCCCACACTTCCTGTAAAATTTCGGAGCGCGAAAACGGTTCCCCAGAACGGCTCACCAGCAATTCCAACAGACTAAATTCCATGCCGGTCAGCCGCACTCGTTCGTCACTTTTGTAGACTTGGCGTTTGTTGGTGTCGATTTTGATGCTGCCAATTGCCATAACCCCAGAACTGGGGATACCAGCGGCACTGCCTTTTTCTACGCGCCGCAATACTGAACGAATTCTCGCTTCTAGTTCTTTGGGAGAAAATGGTTTGACTACATAATCATCTGCTCCCAGTTCCAAGCCAGTAATGCGGTCGGCAACGTCCCCCAAAGCCGTTAGCATAATGATGGGAACGTCGGTTTCTTTGCGCAACTCCTGACAAACGCCATAGCCATCTAGTTTGGGCATCATGACATCGAGCACCACCAAATCGGGAGTGGTTTCTTGAAAGATTCCTAGCGCTTCCTCACCGTCGGCGGCGGTGACTACGTCGTAACCAATCATGGATAAGCGAGTTTCCAGGATTCGGCGGATACTCGCTTCGTCGTCTACTACTAGGATTTTCTCTTTATGATTTTCCAATTTTACCCGCTCTCCCTATGAAAATGTTTCTTTTAATGAATTTTTACTACCATATCATTAGGATAATCTGTTATTGATAGATTTCGGTTTCCCAACCAGCCTCATCTATCGGACATTTCAACTTTTTTTCCAATTTTGTACCGGTACAGGGTGTTTTCCACTGCCTTCGGTCGCTAATGCCTAAACCACGAATTGTCTACGTTTGTAACGCTTGCGCGACAGAATTTGCACAGTATTTTGGCAAGTGTCCCAGCTGTGGTACTTGGAACTCTCTGGTGGAAGAGTCCCTTCCCATCGATTCAACGCAACCATCGCGGTTTAGTTGGAACCACCACAGTACCACCAAATCCAACGTGCGATCGCCCAGTGCGGAACCAGCCGCACCTCGCGCTGCGATCAAACTATCTCAAATTGACGACCAAAACGTGTCTCGCTTCCCTTCTGGATTTCAGGAACTGGACCGCGTTTTGGGGGGTGGTATTGTTCCTGGTTCCCTCGTGTTGGTAGGCGGAGAACCGGGAATCGGAAAATCTACCTTGCTGTTGCAGGTAGCCAACTCTCTATCTTATCACCATCGGGTGCTTTATGTCAGTGCCGAAGAATCCGGCCAGCAAGTTAAAATTCGCGCCATGCGTTTGGGAATGACGAACGATCCCTCTAGCGACGAGCAAGAACCCAGCGAAGAACAGGACCAAGCCAACGGCCAACCTCAAACCAAAGCTGGCGAACCAGAGTCCGAACGCTACTTTTATTTGCTTGCGGAAACCGATTTAGAAGTCATTTTACGGGAATTAGAAGCCCTCAAACCCCATTTAGCAATTGTCGATAGCATTCAAACCATTTACTTTGCTTCCCTGACTTCTGCTCCCGGTTCGGTAGCACAAGTACGCGAATGTACTTCAGCATTGATGCAAGTGGCTAAACGGGAAGGCATTACCCTGTTTGTGGTGGGACACGTAACCAAGGAAGGGTCTATTGCTGGTCCGCGGGTTTTGGAACACTTGGTAGATACGGTCATGTTTTTTGAAGGCGATCGCTTCGCCAGCCATCGCCTGCTGCGGACCATGAAAAACCGCTTCGGTGCCACCCACGAAATCGGCGTATTTGAAATGATAGCGCAAGGATTGCGCGAAGTAATCAACCCTTCGGAACTATTTCTCAGCAATTTAGACGAATTTGCCACCGGTAGTGCCATTATCGTCGCCTGCGAAGGAACCCGTCCCATCGTTGTGGAAGTCCAAGCCTTGGTCAGTCCTACCAGTTATGGTTCCCCCCGCCGCGCCACCACTGGTTTAGATAACAACCGTCTATTGCAGGTTTTGGCCGTTTTAGAAAAACGCGTTGGCATTCCCCTATCCAAACTGGATACCTACGTGGCTTCCGTGGGAGGCATCACCGTCAACGAACCCGCCGCCGATTTGGGAGTGGCCGTGGCCATTGTCGCCAGTTTCCGCGATCGCGTGGTCGATCCGCACACCGCTATTCTGGGAGAAGTAGGATTGGGTTCCCAAGTCCGGCCGGTTTCCCAACTGGAACTACGCCTGCGGGAAGCCGCCAAACTAGGCTTCAAACGCGCCATTATCCCCAAAGGACAAAATCCCCCCGATATCGATCTAGAAATTATCTGCGTTGGCAAAGTCATTGAAGCGATTGTGGAAGCCATTCCCGGACAATTTAACCAAGCCGAAAACCAAGGCGCAACAGCAACCAGCCAACCACCAGCTTTAAACGGCAATGGGTTTAATGGAGAAGGCAATAATGATGATTTTGACGACGATTTTGATGAAGAACCCGTTTTTTAGGCATACCGAGGGTGCAGGTGTGGAAGCGGCTGAGTGTGGGAGATATAATTGGTGGTTTTCTCCAATGGTCCGATGCTCCCATCCGCTTCCCCTGCTTCCAAAACCAGGCTAGCGATCGTTAAAATAGCAAGAATAACGAAAAAATAGAAACAAACCAAAGGGGAGAAAAAATTATGGAAAGTCTTGACACTAAAACCATCATGAGCGTGTTGGCAACCATGGCCTTGGGATTGATGGTGTTGGTTACTGGCGGTATTGTGTATTTAACCAGCGTAGAATGGCGCGATCGCCGTCGTAAAGCTAGAGAAAAACGCCAGCAGCGCCAAACTGGCAAATCCTAACCCCTAGATAGGAAGTAGCAGTCAACAATGATATCCTGAGCTTAAGGATGCTAGCCAATCCCCAAATTCAAAGCTACACTGGGGGTTGCCAACGGAATCTTGGCTTCGTCAGTCGTTGTTGTGATTCAGTTGGCTTTCACAAAACCAAGAACCCCAGGCAAGCATACACAAAAACGGTTGCCAGATTGTAGGTTGCATGGTTCACATCAAAAGTGTAGAACTAACAAATTTTAAATCCTTTGGCGGTACCAGCCAAGTGCCGTTACTGCCAGGATTTACCGTGGTTTCCGGTCCCAACGGTTCCGGCAAATCCAATATCATCGACGCGCTGCTATTTGCTTTGGGACTTTCTAGTTCTAAAGGCATGCGGGCCGAACGTTTGCCCGATCTGGTCAACCATAAAGAACTCAGTCGCGGTCGCTATCCGGTAGAAGCTTTAGTAACCGTTACCTTCGACCTGTCAGATGCCGAAAATCCGGCGGTAGAGGCAGCCCGCGAAGTCTCTCCTCCTGGGGAAGAGGTGGACCCCCCCAACGTCACCAGCAACGGCAAAACCGCCGAAGCAGCCGCTACCAACGGTGCCTCGGAGGGGACTGCTGAAGAGTCTTCCATCCAATCCTGGCCGCAGGAATGGAGCGTCACCCGCAAGCTACGGGTCACCAAATCGGGAACCTATACCTCTACTTACTATACTAACGGCGTTCCCTGTACCTTGGGAGAGTTACACGAACAGCTTCACCAACTGCGCATTTATACTGAAGGGTACAACGTGGTTTTGCAGGGGGATGTGACCGGCATTATTGCCATGAACGGTCGGCAACGGCGGCAGATTATTGACGAACTGGCAGGGGTGGGGGAATTTGACCGCAAAATTGCCACCGCCAAAGAAAAATTAGATGAAGTAAAAGAACGCTTAGAACGCAGTCGCATTCTGGAGCAGGAGCTGCAAACCCAACGCGATCGCTTGGAAAAAGACCGTGCCAAAGCCGAACAATACCAAAATCTCAAAACCCAATTAGAACAAAAGCAACAGTGGCATGCCATTTTGAGTTGGCGGCTGCTGGTACAGCAACAACAAAAGCTGCAAACCAGTATCGAACAAAGCGATCGCACCCTAGCCGATCTCAACCACCAACTCACCGAACTAGAAAGCCAAATTCACGACAATAGCAAACTGCTGGAAGACAAAAGCCAGCAGGTAAAAGCGCTTGGAGAAGACGAACTGCTGCACCGGCAATCTACCCTCGCCAACCAACAAGCGCAGCTGCGGCAAAACCAAACCCGTACCGAAGAACTTTCCCAACAACAGGTCACCCTGGCCGAACAGCAGGAAACCCTGAAAAACCAAATCGAAGAACACCAGCAGCAACTGCAGCAAATTCAACAAAACCAACAGCAAGAAGAAAGCGAAGAACTCGCCTCCCTGCGCCACGCCATTGACATTGCCAAACAAGAACTAGCCCAACACCGCCAGTCAGAAGCCGAACTGCGAGAGAGTGCCACCAGTTGGGTTAACCAGCAAAATCACCTGCACCACGAAATCGAAACCCTCACCAATACCCTCAATCCCCTACGTACGGAACAAGCACGCTGTAGCGAACGCCAAGAACAACTACAAAGGCAAATTCACCAGCTATCGCCGCGCCTGCAAGAGCTAGACACCGAAATGGCCGAACGGCAGCAACAGCTAGCCAGCAGCCAACAGGAAAAAGAAACCGCCACCACCAAAGTGCAGAAACTGGCAGAAGCAGTATCCGCTGCCGAGTCGGAAGTCCATTTGCAACAAGAAACCCAAAATCGCCTGCTGAGAGAACAGCGCCAACTGCAGCGGGAGTTGGACAAACTAGAGGCACAAGCGCAAGTACAGCAAGAATCCCAAGGCACCAAAGCCACGCAAATTATTCAAAATTCCGGCTTGGAAGGGGTATGCGGGTTGGTAGCGCAGTTGGGCCAAGTCGATCCGCAGTACCAGCTGGCCTTGGAAACTGCCGCCGGCAGTCGTTTGGGTAATATTGTGGTAGAAAACGACGAAGTGGCTGCCGCTGGTATTCAGTTGCTTAAAGAGAAAAAAGGCGGTCGGGCCACGTTTTTGCCCCTGAACAAAATTCGTGCCAATCCTCGGTTTGTGCCGATTTTTGCCGCTGGATTTATTAACTATGCGGTGAATTTGGTGGAGTATCCTTTGCGGTACAAGCCAGTTTTCGCCTATGTATTTGGCAATACGGTGGTTTTCGATACCTTGGAAAACGCCCGTCGCTGCATCGGTCAGTATCGCATTGTCACCTTGGATGGGGAGTTGCTAGAAACCAGTGGGGCCATGAGCGGGGGATCGCAAAATCGCCGCGGTAGTGCTTGGTCGTTTACCACCAAACAGACGGAACTGGAAACGGAACAGCAGCAGTATCGCGAACGGCTGCAGGAAATCGAGCAGGTGTTGCAGCAGTGCCAGCAAGCCATGTCGGCGGCTTCGGATACGGCCAAACAGCGTTCTGAGGAACTCATGGAAGCGCGATCGCAGCGCCAGCAAATTGAATGGCAGTACGAACAGAATCAAAATCATTTGCGATCGCTACAGCAGCAAAAACAACAAACCAGCGACCATCTCCAACAAACCCAAACCGAACTTCAGCAAGTTCAAGAGCGCTTGCAAACCTTGCAGGGAGAAATTCCCAGCCAAGAAGAGCAGCTAGCCACCTATCGCAGCCAGCTACAAGCATTGGAAGCATCGCCTACCCACAATGCCTGGCAGGAAGTCAGCGAACAAATCGAGGCGACCCAAGGAAAAATCGCCAATTTGGAAAAACAACGACAGGAAAAAGAAGAACAACAGCAAGAACGCTCGCGTCTTGTTATTCGGCTGTCGGAGAAAATCGAATCTTACCAACAACGGGCTCAAGAATGCCAGCAGCAAGGGACGGAGTTAAGCCACCAACTCAGCCAACTGCAAGAGAAAGCCCAAACCCTGCAGGCTCAAATCCGGGAAAGCGAACTGGCTATTGACGAGCTCCAAAACCGCTTGCAAACCGCCAAAACCGAACGCGATCGCATCGAAACCACCCTCAAGGAACTGCAGCAGCAAAAACGAGAACTGCAGTGGCAGCAGCAAAAAACCGAAGAAAATCGCGCCCTTGCCCAACAAAAACAGCAAGAAATTCAACCAAAAATCACCGAACAGCGATCGCAACTCCCCGACCCATTGCCCGCAGAAATTCCCGAAAAGATTAAATCCCAAGACGTACAGGATCTCGAACGGGAAATTCGCAACCTGGAAAGCAAAATGCGCCAGTTAGAACCAGTGAACATGCTGGCATTGGAAGAATACCGCCAAACCCAACAACGTCTTGAAGAACTCAGCGAAAAACGAACCACCCTAGAAGCCGAACGCCAGGAAATTTTATTAAGAATTGAAAACTTTACCACCCTGCGGCTGCGAGCTTTTCAAGAATCCTTCGATGCCGTTAACGAAAACTTCCAAAAAATCTTTGCCGAACTTTCTGAAGGTGACGGACACATGCAACTCGACGACCCCGACGACCCCTTCAACAGCGGTTTAAATCTGGTTGCCCACCCCCAAGGAAAACCCGTCAAACGATTGGCTTCCATGTCTGGGGGAGAAAAATCCCTCACCGCCTTGAGCTTTATTTTTGCTTTACAACGCTACCGACCTTCTCCTTTTTATGCCTTCGATGAAGTAGACATGTTTCTCGACGGGTCAAACGTAGAACGATTAGCTAGAATGATCGTACAGCAGGCGGCGACAGCTCAATTTATTGTGGTGAGCCACAAAGGTCCTATGGTGAAATCGGCCCAACGAGCCATCGGCGTGACCCAAGCCAAAGGAGCTTTCACGCAAGCAATTGGGCTGGATTTAGCCAGCGAAAATTCCCAGAAACCATCTTAAAAATTTGGTATAGTATGGGGAAATTAGGCCAAAGTCTTTCCCCCTATTTCGATACCAAATCGACGTTCTCAAGATATGGTACTTGCCCGGAGGCGAGTCCCTATAAAAAAACGCACGGTTTGGCAGCGCTCACCGCGAACTGCTTTTGCCCTTATCACCGCTGCTTCGGCGCAGTCTTGTGCTGGGCAACGTCGAAGCACCAGCACAGGCAAAATTATATAGGAAGGTCAGGATTCTATTAATAATGAAATCTGCAACAATCCGCCAACGTTCGGAAATTTTAGGAACCCAAGTCATTACCCGCGATACTGGCAAACGTCTAGGGATTGTTTCCCAACTTTGGGTTGATGTCGATGCCCGAGAAGTAGTCGCAATTGGTATGCGCGATAACTTTTTGGCGATGGGGGGAATGCCTCAATACATGCTCCTCAAAAATGTCCGTCAAATTGGCGATGTGATTCTCGTTGATGACGAGCGTGTTGTCGAAGACAACGTCGATATCGAGGCTTACAGCAAACTAACGGGCAGCGAAGTCATTACCGAAACCGGCGAACTGCTCGGCAAGGTACGCAGCTTTCAATTTGACATAGAAACTGGCAAAGTAGAATCCCTCGTCATCGATTCGTTGGGATTGCCCCAAGTCCCCGACCAAATTGTAAGTACCTACGAACTCTCGATGGATGAAATTGTCAGCAGCGGTCCCGATCGCTTGATTGTCTTTGAAGGGGCAGAAGAAAATCTCACCCAGCTGACGGTAGGCGTTTTGGAACGCTTCGGCATTGGGGCACCTCCTTGGGAACGAGAAGATTTGGAAGATTACTATACGCCAGCCACCCGACCGGAAAACCAACTGGGAACTGGCGCGCCCACCCGTCAGGAAGAACCCGTACGGACCACAGCCAGAACGGAAGAACCGATTTGGGACGAAGAAGATTGGGAAGAACGGGAACCCCAAGTTGCCCAAACACCTGCGGAAGCCGTTTATTATGAAGAAGACGAAGGGGACAATTGGAGCGAAGCTACAGAAGAAGAATATCGCCAGAGCAGGCCTAGGGAAACCAAACGCTACGCTCGTGGGGAATATGAAGAGGAAGTGGCTTACGAAGAAGACGTGGAACCAGAAGGGGAAGCCAATCGACCTCCCCAACGTCCCAGCAACCGTCCGCGGGTGAATATTCCCCAGAAAATCAAGCGTCCGGAGTACGAAGAAGAGCCGGAATATTAAGCACAACATGGCTACGGAAGTGGGACATTGGTAGAGCAGCGCTGGGAAACGCTGGCAAACAATCCCACAATTTCGTCTATGGCGGCTTGTGCTTGTCCGGGTTCGGGCAGATGGTTGGCAACAATGCTAAAGGCAATGGGTCCGTAGTGGGAATTGTCAACGTAGCCCGCTAAGGCTCGAACGCCACTCATGTAGCCGGTTTTGGCGTAGATTTTGCCGCTTAGTTGGTCGAATCGATGGTGGAGGGTACCGCGATCGCTACTCGCCAGGGATTGCCGGTAAACTCGGGCGTACGGCGACTGGTACATAGCAGTTAAGGTGGCTACCAAAGCTTGTGGGGCCACCAAATTTTGCCGCGACAAACCAGAACCATCGGCTAAGGAATAGGTATCCGGGTCGATGCCCAAATCAGCGAGGGTGGTTGCCACCGCTTGCAAGCCAGCAGTTAAAGCCGAGTCCGCTGTTGGATTTTGATTCATTCCCAAAACACGCAACAACGCTTCGGCGTAGATATTAACGCTTTTTTGATTGGTCTCCCGGATGAGTTCGCCCAAAGGAGGGGAATGCCAGGCAGCCATTTCCCGTTCCCTGACAGTGGGAGGGGAGGTGGCGATGCGGGTGGTTCCAACAGCAATTCCCTGGGTGGTAAGGGCCGCTCGCAAATGGTGCAAAAACCGCTGTATCGGCTGGCGAACGGCGATGTAAACCGGTTCGGAAGCAGACCCCGCCCGCAACTGACCCCGTAAATACAACTGGCGTTTGCCCATATCCCGACCGACTTGCAACCATTCCGAGGATTGGGTGGCACCGGTAACGGTTTGATTGTCGAGCTGCCAGCGATGGCTAGCTTGCGGGTAAGCCCAACGAACTGCCAGGGGCTGGCTGGGATTTTGGGGCGATAAAATCAGCTTGATGGCGTTTTCTCGGAAAATCAAACTGGTGACCGGAGCACCGTAGCCGGCTTGTACGTCCTCCCACTGCCAACTGCCAGGGGTCCAGTCGCCGGGGAAATAACGATTGTCTGCTACTAAAGTATCGATGCGCCGCACTCCCTGTTGCGAGAGTTGCTTGGCCAGATCGTAAAAATGTTTTTCTGTTAAGGTAGGATCGCCGCGTCCCACCACCCGCAATTGGGCCAGTTGCGGTGGTTCCCCCCGGGCGTATACAGGCGTGCGAATTTGGAAATCTGGGGAAAAATGGGATAGTGCGGCTGCTGTGGTCAGCAGCTTGGTGGTAGAGGCGGGAATTAAATAGGAACTGGCATGGCGGCGGTAGAGAACCCGATTTTCCCCTAAAGAACGGGCCAAAATTCCCCAACGCGATCGCGGCGTTGAGGCAGCGGCTAAAACCCCTTGGATCCGCGGTGCCAGTTCTTCGAGGCAAAAAGTTTCCTCAGCAGCGGCTGGTGGGGGTTGGCAGATGCTGATTCCCAACCAGTAGAGGCAGGAAATGCCCATCCCCCATCCCAACCCACCGAAAATAGATTGCTTGCCGTTCACAGGCTAGTCAGCAAAAACGTAATCAAACAGCTCGCTGGCATCGGGTTCGGGACTTTCTTGCCCGTAGCGAACCGCTTCTTCCACAGTTTCCTGGATGCGGTTGTCGATTGCTTGCAGTTCCTCTTGGTTGGCTAGGTTCTGTTCCACCAAATACGCCGCCAGTCGCTTAATGGGGTCGCGGGAAAGCCAGAATTCTTTCTCCTCCTTATCCCGCAGTTCGTCGGGGTCGGCGAGGGAGTGTCCCCGGAAGCGGTAGGTGAGGGCTTCGATGAGGGTAGGACCTTCCCCAGCGCGGGCGCGGGCGATCGCTTCTTGGGCCGTGTGGTAAACCGCCAGGGGATCCATCCCATCAACTTCCACCCCTTTCATATTAAACGCCTCCGCCTTGCGATAGATTTTGGGGTCGGAGGTAGCCCGCTCGTGAGCCATACCAATCGCCCACTTGTTGTTTTCCACCACAAACAAAATCGGTAACTGCCACAAAGCCGCCATATTCAAAGTTTCAAAAAACTGGCCGTTGTTGCAAGCCCCATCGCCAAAGAAACAAGCCACCACTTGGTCGGCATTTTCATTGCCCAGAACTTCCCGACGATATTTGATTTGAAATGCCGCTCCTGCAGCCACAGGAATGCCTTCAGCCACAAAAGCATAGCCCCCCAACAAGCGATGGGGTTCGGAAAACAAGTGCATGGAACCGCCACGCCCCTTGCTGCAACCGGTGGATTTGCCAAATAGCTCAGCCATCACTTCACGGGCAGAAACACCAGCACTCAGGGCATGAACGTGGTCGCGGTAGGTACTGCATACGTAGTCTTCTCCCTCGCGCATGGCTTTGATCGTGCCGCTGGAGACAGCTTCCTGACCAGTATACAAGTGGACGAAGCCAAACATCTTGCCGCGGTAGTACATTTCCGCACATTTGTCTTCAAAAACGCGCCCCAGGACCATGTCTTCGTACAGCCGCAAACCTTCTTCGCGGTCGATTTGGGCAACGGAGGCATCAAATTGGGGTAAAGCTCTTTCTGTGACCATTGATATTTCCTAAAATAAAATCCGACTACTGGTTATAGCGTAGGGTTTCTGTTTAATTGTCTCTTGTTCGTACCAACAACAGACAACCCATTGCGTAGAAATTCAATTTTAAAAGGTTTTGCTGCATCCCCACACTTGACACGCTCACGAATTCTATTCGTGAAATTCTCGCTTTATGGGGTGTGCCTAGATAGATTTGTGCTTCAGCTAGTCCATCCCCGGCCACAGGGACCCTCGACGAGCGTTTTCCGCCCTGTGTGGACGACGTACATAGTCAAGAAAGTTTTGGCTCTACGAGATGAAAGGTTTTCCGCTGGGTTTGGGAACCCTGCTGATGGGACAACCAACATCTTGCTATGGCAAGTGTATTCTGGTCAAATCGCTATTTCCAGATGAAAAAAGTAACGATTTCCCAAACTAGAGTAGCCTATTGTCGAGATCGTAAGCTAATCTAGTCCTGTAATCACAGTATTCGTGGACAGTGCGAATTCCCCTCGATTACTACCGAATTTTAGGCGTGCCTATCCAGGCAACCACCGAGCAAGTGCGACAGTACTGGCGCGATCGCACCATGCAGTTGCCCCGTCGAGAATACTCGGCGGCGGCCATTTCCGCGCGCAAGCAGCTGCTAGACGAAGCCTACGAAGTTTTGTCCGATCCCCAACAACGCCAGGAATACGACAGCCGTTTTCTCGCTCAAACCTACGAGCGTCCGGCTGGCAGCCAACCAGAGGCATCCTCCCCTCTGGAAAGCACGAGCACCCAACATACGCCCAGTATTGAAATCCGCGACGACCAACTGATCGGTGCTTTAATTATCCTGCAAGAAGTGGGGGAATACGAGCATGTCTTGCAGCTCGGACGCCCCTATCTCAGCAGCAGTTGGTCCCAAAACCGTTCTACCCGGGAACCTTCCCAAGCTTCCCCCTCCCCAGAAACCAGTTCTGCCCATGCCATCTCGGAAATTGCCCGCTCGGATATGGCTCTGGCCGTAGCCTTGGCTTATCTAGAATTGGGGCGGGAACAGTGGTCGTTGGGACAGTACGAACGTGCTGCTTCCTCCTTGGAAGCCGGTCAAGCTTTGCTGTTGCGGGAAGGGCTGTTTCCGCAAATCCGTGGAGAAATGCAGGCGGATTTGTATACGTTGCGTCCCTATCGCATTTTAGAAAACTTGGCCCTGCCGGCGTCGTCAGAAAACAGCGATGGTATCCAAGACAGCAGTTCCGCGGAGCATCGCGAACGGGGATTGCGCCTGTTGCGGGAAACGATTGCCGAACGCGGTGGCATTGATGGTTCCCAAGACGACCGGTCTGGGCTGAGTGTGGATGATTTCCTGCGCTTTATCCAGCAGGTACGTTGTTACATGACGGCGGCCCAGCAACAGGAATTGTTTGAATCGGAAGCCCGCCGCCCTTCCGCGGTGGCCACCTATTTGGCGGTTTATGCTCTAATTGCCCGGGGATTTGCCGAACGGGAACCGGCTTTGATTTTGCGCGCCAAACAAACGTTGATCCATTTGGGCAGACGCCAGGATGTGAATCTGGAAAAAGCCATTTGTTGCTTGCTGTTGGGACAAACGGAGGCGGCAAACTACGCCATCGAACTTTCCCAGGAAGAGGAACCCATTCAATTTATTCGCCAGCATTCGGCCGATTCCCCCGATTGGTTACCGGGATTGTGTTTGTATGCGGAACGTTGGCTGCGCGAAGAGGTATTTCCCTATTTCCGCGATCTGGTGGATGAGGACCCCTCTTTGAAGGAATATTTTGCCGATGCCCAAGTGCAACAGTACCTGGAAGAACTGAGCCAGCAAGCAACCGACGAATCCGCCCAGAGTCAGTGGGTGGAGGTACCACCGACGGAAACGGCAACAACGGCGACTTTTGAGGAAGCACCTACACCGGCAGGGTCTTCTCGGGCTTCGTTTCAGGTTTCTATTCCCAGTGCTTGGCAAACTCAGTCTCCTGGGGAAACTTCTTCCTTACAAGCTCCTCAATTTCCCAGTTCCCGGGGGCAAACTGGGTCGCAACCCGCCGATGCCCCACGCGGTGGTGCTCTTTCTGCTGCCGAACCCACCTATGCGCGTCGAGAAGACCGCAGTTCGCGCTCGCCCAATACTTCCTATGGAGAATCCCGACGCAACCCGTACCAACGTTCCGGGCGACGGGGCAGTGCTGGCAAAGATGCCAGTTCGTTAAAAATGGGGCGTTTGCTGTTGGTGGGGGTAGGTACGCTGCTGCTGTTGTGGTTGATTTTCTCGATCGTTCGCGGCACTTTTGGTTGGATTATCGATCGCTTTCAAGGGGGAACTGCTAACGAGGTGGAGCTGCCTTTGTCTTTGAAGGAGCCTTTTGTGGAAATTCCCGCACCTGAACCCCCCAAACCCCAGCTCGATGGTCCCCTAACTGCGGAGTTGGCGGCTAGAACCATTCGCGATTGGCTGTCGGTGAAGGCGCAAGCTTTGGGAGAGCAACACAGAAGCGAGCTTTTAAGTACGATTTTGGTAGATCCGGCCCTTTCCCGGTGGCAGCAACGGGCTGCCGAAGCCCAAGCGGGGAATTGGTACTGGCAATACCAACAACATACGGTTGCGGTGGGTAACGTGACCGTTGATGCGAACAATGAAAATTTGGCTCGGGTCACCGCGAGCGTCCGCGAAGTGGGGCGGCTGGTGGATAATGGAGAGGCAATTCGCCAGCAGGATAGTTCTTTACGGGTGCAGTATGAGTTGCTCCGCCAGGGCGATCGCTGGAAAATCCGCGATTGGGAAATCCTGGCTCGATAGCACATTTTGGTTGTTTTGTCAATCTTTTCCTCAGGTATTTTTTAGTTGCCCAACAGCGATGGCAGGAAGGTAACCAGTTCCGGAAAAGCAAACAAAGCGACCAAAACAATCAGCTGCATGATAATAAAAGGAACCACCCCTCGGTAAATGTCCGAAGTTTTCATTTCTGGTGGCGCTACCCCGCGTAGGTAAAAGAGGGCAAACCCAAATGGCGGCGTCAAAAAAGAGGTTTGGATGTTAGCGCCCAGCAGAATCCCAAACCAAATGAGGTTGACCCCCAACTGTTCGGCAATGGGAACCAGCAACGGAACGACAATAAAGACGATTTCAAAGAAGTCGATAAAAAAGCCGAGCAGAAAGACCACTAGCAAGGAAATAATTAGAAAGCCAACCGTTCCCCCCGGGGTATTGAGCAAAGCATCTTCCACCATACGTTCCCCACCCAAACCGCGGAAGACCAAACTGAAGGCGCGGGAGCCAATTAGAATAAAAATGACCATGGAGGTGGTGCGCAGGGTGACATCGGCAGCGCCGCGCAAGGCAGACCAATTGAGACGGTTTCTCAATGCCGCTAGTACAATAGCACCAACGCAGCCCAAAGCGCCGGCTTCTGTGGGGGTGGCAATTCCCAAAAAGATACTGCCCAAAACCAGTACGATCAGCAGCAGTGGAGGAACCATGACCCGCAGTACCTGCGACCCCAAATAGGGAACGTTGCGAACTTCTGGAGGCAAAGCCGGTGCCATATCCGGTCGCCACCAAGCCACCAACCAAACTTGCAGGATAAAGGCTGTGGAAACCAGTAATCCGGGAATTAAAGCGCCAACAAACAAATCGCCTACAGAAATGCCCAAGCGATCGCCAAGAACCACCAAAACCACACTGGGAGGGATGATTTGCCCTAGGGTTCCTGATGCCGCGATAACGCCGGCGGTGAGCTGGTGGTTGTATCCGTAACGCAGCATGGTAGGCATGGAAATCAGTCCCATAGCTACTACGGTAGCTGCTACCACGCCGGTGGTTGCCGCCAGTAAGGTGCCGACGACGACCACCGCGATCGCCAATCCCCCACGCAGGCGACCTAGCAAAATGCCCATGGTTTCCAGTAAATCTTCGGCAATGCCCGATTTTTCCAGCATCGATCCCAAAAAAATAAAGTAGGGAATGGCGAGGAGGGTGAAATTGTTCATGATGCCGAAAATCTGCTGCGGCATCGCCGACCACAAAATGGGGTCGAATACGTTCAAAGCCATGCCAATAAGGGTAAAGAGCATGGCAACGCCTCCTAGGGAGAAGGCGGTGGGATATCCCATGACCAAAAACAGCAAAACACCGCCGAACATGGCAGGTGCCAAAAATTCGTAGTTTGTCATCGAAGGTTAAATTTCCCTTTGTCCTGGTTCTACCGGAGCTTGCCAGTCTCCTGTTAGGACGGCAATATTTTTAATGGCTTGTGAAATGCCCTGTAAAATGAGCAGGAGAAAACACACTAAAATTGCCGATTTGATGGGATAGCGCGGCAGACCGCCGGGGTCGGGAGACATTTCCCGAATTTCCCAAGAGTTCGCGATCGCGCCCCAAGAGTACACCACAATCGCCGTGCAAAAGGGAAGCAGAAACAAGACCGTTCCCAACAAATCCACCACCGCCTTTTGTTTGGCAGTGAAACGGCTTTGCAGCAAATCCACTCGAACGTGTTCGTCGTGTTTGAGGGTATAGGCAGCGCCGAATAAAAATAACAGGTCGAACAGGTACCACTGAATTTCAATTAAGGCATTGGAACTCAAATTTTGTCCGATGCCCTGCCCGATATATCTTCCCAAAACATTCCAAGCGCCCACACCTACCATCACCAGCGTTAGCCAGTAGGTGAGGCGACCGATATACTCGTTAAGGGTATCGATCCAGAAGGCGATTTGCAGCAAAATTTGCAATTTTCCTATGCTCCCAGCGACGAGTGTGCAGTCAATCTTCGACCTAATGTACCGCTTGCGATCGCTTGAAGACAATAGGAATGGAAGGGCATGGGAGCATCCAACAACAATTTCTTGTATAGTAGATTTGGATTCGTTTGCTGGAGTGCTACATATTATGTTTGGCTTAGGAGTTCCAGAAGTTGTTGTTATCTTTGTGATTGCTTTGTTGATTTTTGGTCCTAAGAAGCTTCCCGAGTTGGGCAGTGCGTTGGGGAAAAGTTTGCGGGGATTTCAACAAGAGTTAAAAGGGCAAAAATCGCTACCCTCTCAGGGAGAAACCCAAAAAGATGGATCGCAGTAGAATTGGGTTGGTTGCTTTCGCTATTTGATTTGGGACAGATGAAAGCAGGTAAGGGGCGATCGCTTCTTGCCTGTTCTATTTTCAAGACCAAATCCACACACTCATACGATTTCAGGAAAATCCTACAATTAAGAAAACGCTGGGAGTATGAAAGCAATTTCTATTTTTTTAAATCGGCGATCGCCTTTTCCTGAAAATCTGGCCATCTCTCATACCGAATTCCATATACATAAAACCATAAAAAGGCTGGTGCTGAGCCTGCCGAAGCATAGAAGTAGCGTCCTTCTCCCCCTACAAAAAGGACCCCAGTGGGGGGTTGCCCCGACAGAAAAATTGTGGTTTTCCCATCTCGGATTTGGGATCGACCGTTTCCCCAAAAATAATGCAAGCGATCGTTGGTATATTTTGATCGGGGCGCTCGCAGGTTATGCCCCTCCCAGAACAATTGGGAGATTCCAGATAATCGTTGTTTTGTAGAAATAGGGGAAACCTCAAAGCCCCCCTGATGTCGAAGGGGGGTCAATTGCGATATTTTACAGAAATTTCGGCAATTGGTATTCGCTTTTTTCTTAACCACTGCTTAAAAAACAGGGAAAAATACCACCTAATTAACCATTTTTGAACGTAACCGACTCTGCTACTTCCTAATAGGTTGTTTACTGGACAATAATTGACTTTTATTGACTTGATAGTCGTAGCCATCTTTCTTAAAGATT